>NZ_JAGHQV010000400.1:0-672 GCF_017744175.1 Thalassotalea sp. G20_0
CTTACCTGCGAACCCTGTTGACACACAGTGGCAGAACCGTTGTCAGGGTAGTCGACAAACACGACGATCGCCGTAATAACTGGATTAAAGAGCTTGATCAGCGTAGGGGCAAGAATATAACAGCAGTAACTGTTGCCAATAAAAACGCTCGCATTGCCTGGGCTGTGTTAACCTGGAAAGAGCCTTACAAGGCAGCAGCATGAACCATGAACATAGGTATTTTAATATTAAACATTTGTCGTTAGACAAGAAAAGCAAAAGCGGTTAATCAGTGTAAGAAGCCTGCAACGTGTTGCGCTCCCTTGAACCTGACCGGGGTCAGGGTCCGTAGAGGCCGAAGTCCTGATGAGGTGGGAGTGAGCGGACTCCATCAGGGCCAGAGGCATTGAGACCTCTGTTTTCAGAAATTATGAATACATCAGTTTTAAGGCTGTGGCAGTTGACGTGTATTCATCTGGAGTAGCTGCTGCGGTGCACTATCCAGTAACACACCCCACAGCCAGGCTGCCTGGAACTTTACCGGGCTGACAAGGTCGTACTCTATCGTTGTCATTCTCAAACGATTCTCCAATTGGAAACAGGGAGGACCTCCAAACAAACCATGCAGTCACCTTCCTCCTCAGCAACCGCAGATACTGTATCCCGGTTAACATCCACTGAAGCTGGAAGAGA
>NZ_JAGHQV010000401.1:0-671 GCF_017744175.1 Thalassotalea sp. G20_0
CTGTTAATTTCTGTAGTGAGCGGTACATCCTCCATTGGTACTGGCATATCCTGCACCATCTCTGAGGTATGCTCATTGCCAGTTAACGGCCTGTTGTCGCTGGCTGTTGGTAGATTTATTGCTATGCCCGGAAGCGTGGAAGCGGCGTCAGCAGACATGGCCGAGTCAGTCTCCATTGGCTCCGGATTACCCTGAACCGAAGTCGAAGAAGAGCGCTCAATACACGAGTTATTGCCAGTAGCACGCCTGAGCTTTATGGGGGGAATGGTACCGGATTCAGGTTGCTGTTGATGCGGTGGAAACGCTCCAGTGCCCGTTGTTGTCTGTTCAATCTGGCGACCCGCCATGCTCCGCTTTCTTTTGCGTTTGCGGTTGGTTGACGGCTCGTCTCTTCCAGCTTCAGTGGATATTAACCGGGATACAGTATCTGCTGCGGTTGCTGAGGAGGAAGGTGACTGCATGGTTTATTTGGAGGTCCTCCCTGTTTCCAATTGGAGAGTCGTTTGGGGATGATAACGATAGAGTATGACCCTGTCAGCCCGGTAAAGTTCCAGGCAGTCGGTATCAGAGAAGCCTGACCTGTTTTGTCAGGCAGCCTCCTGGTCCAGATGAATACACGTCAACTGCCACAAACTGAAAACTGACGTATTCATAATTTCTGAAAACATAAG
>NZ_JAGHQV010000402.1:0-670 GCF_017744175.1 Thalassotalea sp. G20_0
TCTACCGGGAAGTCCGCCCCACCATGCTCATACAGATGACTCAGGTGGAACATGGCCCAAGCGTTACCCAGGTCAGCCGCCTTGAGCAACCAGAACTTCGCCTGCTGCAGATCCACCTGAAAGTGTTCGCGACCATACAGATATAACCAGCCCAGGTTGCTCATGGCTGAAACATATCCCAGCTCAGCGGCCTTGAGGAAAAAATGTTTTGCTTTGTGCGGATCTGCCTCAAAGCCCTTGTCACCAAGCACATAACGGTTGCCGAGGGTGTTCATGGCTGGCGCATTTCCTAGCTCAGCCGCCTTGAGCAACAGGCGTTTTCCCTTGTACCGGTCTACCGGAAAGTTCTTGCCACCACCCAGATACAGGTTACCCAGTTTACTCATGGCCAGAGGAGACCCCAGCTCAATGGCTTTCAGGTACAATCGCTCTGCTTCACGCAGATCTAACCCAAAGTCCTGGTCAGCATAGTTATGAAGGTAAACCAGCTGGTACATGGCTGAAGCTACAATGGCTGGATCTTCCCCCAGCTCAGCCGCCTTGAGGTACCAGCTCTCGGCTTTGTGCAGATCTACCGGAAAGCCCTTGCCACCATGCTGATACAGGTGGCCCAGCTGCCACATGGCTGCAATATCCCCCAACTCAGCCGCCTTGAGGTACCAGTGCTCCG
>NZ_JAGHQV010000403.1:0-669 GCF_017744175.1 Thalassotalea sp. G20_0
TTAATTCCGCTTTGGTTTTCACATGGGGCAACAGCGCGGTCACGGCCTCGTTGAGCTTCGCTGTATTCTCCAGCTCCAGCCCGTTGTCCACCAGTTTCGCCAGGGCCCACAGCAGATTGGCGATATGTTGAGGAATAAAGAGGTCTTTCTCTTCTGTTGATTCAGCTTTGGTTTTCACCCGGGGCAGCAGCGCGGCCAAGGCCTCTTTGAGCTTCGGTGTCTTCTTCAGCTCCAACCCGTTATCCACAAGTTTCGCCAAGGCCCACAGCAGATTCGTTGTAGCCTGGGTGTTGAAGTGGTCTTTCTCTTCTTTTGATTCGGCTTTGGTTTTCACATGGGGCAACAGCGCGACCACTGCTTCTTTAAGCTTCGGCGTTTTTTCAAGCTCCAGCCCATTGTCCACCAGTTTCGCCACGGCCCAATATAGATTAGCGACTGCCTGTGCCTTGAAGTGGTCTTTCTCTTCTTTTGCTTCGGCTTTGGTTTTCACCTGGGACAGCAGCGCAGCCAAGGCCTCTTTGAGCTTCGGTGTCTTCTCCAACTCCAGCCCGTTGTCCACCAATTTCGCCACGGCCCACAGCAGGTTGGCGATATGCTGGGCATTAAAGTGGTCTTTCTCTGCTTTTGATTCGGCTTTGGTTTTTACCTGAGGCAACAGCGTGGCTACGG
>NZ_JAGHQV010000404.1:0-665 GCF_017744175.1 Thalassotalea sp. G20_0
TGAAGTCAGTGGCGATACACCCCGAACACGGGCACTGGACCTGGGCTGTTCAGTAGGGCGCACCAGCTTTGAACTGGCCCGCTGGTTTCAACATGTGGACGGCATCGACTTCTCTGCCCGATTCATTTCTGCGGCGGCCGAGTTGCAGGAGCGGGGAAAAATACGCTACCACCTGACCACAGAAGGCGAACTGGGTGATTACTTTATTGCCGATACCACGGAGATGGGTCTGGATGATGTCGATACCAGCCGTATCCGCTTTACCCAGGGGGATGCCTGCAACCTGAAACCCATGTTTAACGACTATGATCTTGTTTTTGCCGGTAACCTGATTGATCGCCTGAATAACCCTGCGCAATTTCTGGACATGATTCATGAGCGCATACGCCCCGGCGGCATCCTCGTGATCACTTCGCCCTATACCTGGCTGGAAGAGTATACGCCCCGCCAGAACTGGCTCGGTGGCATCCGTGAAAATGGTGAAGCCCTGGACACCTATACCGGACTGCAAAGAGCGTTGAGCAAACATTTTGAGGAGGTACGCCCCCCCGTCGATCTCCCGTTTGTGATCAGGGAAACAGCCCGGAAATATCAACATACGGTTGCCCAGTGCACAGTGTGGCGGCATAAAACACTGTAATCCGGCCCCGTGTCTGTGTACCTCA
>NZ_JAGHQV010000405.1:0-664 GCF_017744175.1 Thalassotalea sp. G20_0
GCCGTCAAGATTGTTACAAAAAAGGGATAGCTCGCTTTCAGTCAACAGGTGTAACTGAGGTGATTTGCTTTTGTAGATGATACTGCCACCGCACAGGCGCAGCTGATATAAACCATCCAAGTGACAATGCGACTGAAGCCAATCGTTAACATCTGAAATGCGCTTATGGTTAAGCAAAACTCTAATCATCACCGACGCTGTAAAATGGCTATCGCGGGCAGTGATTATGCGCATCCCCTGTCTTTTTTTAAGATCAGGCAACGAGTACGCTGGATGTTTTTGTTGGCTTCCCTCCATAGAAAACCCACTGATACTGATAGCTACAGAGTCAAACGATAAACCGGAACCTTTGAGTACCCTGTCAACTAAGTGCTTCGCCATACCCACCACTCCATACATTGAAGGAAGCCCTGCAATATACGGCGATGGCATAGCATTAGCCCGATTGACTGTCATGTTTTTAATGCAAAGGTATGCCCTATGCGGACTGCAGATACTTTCTGATGGCATCATCAATAGCCGTCTGGTGATGTTCCACAAAAGGTAGACCGTTTTCACTGGCGATGCGGTTCAATTGCTGATTTAACAAAGGTTTTAAATCTTCAACTATGGCTTTTTGCCTGAGAGCGGTTCTGGTGTCTCCATTAATCAGGTAAATCTGAGC
>NZ_JAGHQV010000406.1:0-663 GCF_017744175.1 Thalassotalea sp. G20_0
AGTATCCTAACGTGATGGAGCAAATCAGTCCGATAATTCAAGCTGATAACCTGGGTAGTAAGTCTGTTTCAAACCCATCTAAAAAAATAACTGACAACAAAGCCTCACGATTGGAGCGCCGAAGGAACTACCAAAGGGAGCGTCGCAAAGATCCCGCTTTCGCAGAACGCGAAAGGCAGTACCACAGGGAGTACAAAAGGGAGCGTTACAAAGATCCCGCTTTCGCAGAGCGCCAAAGGGAGTACCAAAGGGAGTACCAAAGGGAGCGTCGCAAAGATCCCGCTTTCGCAGAGCGCCAAAGGGAGTACCAAAGGGAGTACCAAAGGGAGTACCAAAGGGAGCTTCGCAAAGATCCCGCTTTCGCAGAGCGCGAAAAGGAGCGTCTAAGGAAGCTCCGCAAAGATCCCACTTTCGCAGGGCGACAAAAGGAGCGCCAAAAGGAGCGCCAAAAGGAGCGCCAAAGGGAGCGCCAAAGGGAGCGTCGCAAAGATCCCGTCCTCGCAGAGGGGCAAAGAATCTATATGAATACTTACAAGAGAATCAAAAAACAAACCGCCAACAAGGAAGAAGCTTCAAAGCAAGCTAAGATCGCAAGAGAGCAGTATCTCCAGTCAATCCATTCAGCTGGAAACTCCGGTGAATTAACACTGACTTCTAATTCAG
>NZ_JAGHQV010000407.1:0-663 GCF_017744175.1 Thalassotalea sp. G20_0
GCCCTGATTAAAAAAGCCGAAACCAGTGACAGTGAAGAGGACGATGCTTATCAGCAGGAGACTGGCTACAGCATTCCTGAAGACTTGCAATTCAAGCAGGAACGGTTAGAGAAAATCCAGGAGGCCAAAAAAGCGCTTGAAGAACGGGAACATGCCCTGAATCCCGATAAGCCGATAGACGGCAAAAAGCAAATCAGCTTTGCTGATCATGATGCCAGGGTCATGGGCAAAAAAGGCAGTGGCTATCAGTACAGTTATAACGCCCAGATCAGCGTCGACAGCGATAATGGTATCATTGTTGGCCAGCACATCAGCCAGCATGCCAATGACAAGCAGGAAGTAAAGCCTGCACTTGAAGCCATTGCAGAAGCAACAGATAACGCGTCCATTGGCAAAATGAGTGAGGATAATGACTATTACTCAGGGCCCAACCTGCAAGCGTTTGATGATGCGAACATTGACGCTTACATGGCTACGGATCGGCAGGAGAAGCCTGCAACGGAGGGACTGGAAGACTCTGACAGAAAGTTTGTCAAAGCGGATTTTATTTACCATGAAGCAGACGACAGCTTTACCTGCCCTGCCGGTGAGAAGCTGATTTATAACATGGCCAGCAAAGCAAAACACAAGAGCTACCGCGTCAGTAAAGATATCTGCCGGGAT
>NZ_JAGHQV010000408.1:0-659 GCF_017744175.1 Thalassotalea sp. G20_0
AACTGTAATGCCTCCCTGATCATTATCTACTTCGCCTGCATGTGCTTTTTCAGAGTAGCGCTCTCGCAGGGCTTCATCGATACTTCTAGCAAGTTCAAAATGCTTACCGGTTGGCTGAAACATGCGACCAATACTTCTAGCTCTATAGTGCTTTTTTATATGTGACAATGAACGCTCATAATCTGAGAACGCTGGCGGGTAGTGTGTTGAGATGTCGACAAATTCGATATCAGTAATGACAGGCGGGAGAGCACTAACAAATGGCGTCGTATAATAGGTGCTATAGTCTGAGTAATCCTGATACGCCGCAACCTCAGCCTTTACTCCTGACGGTAATATAAAATACTCTCTTTCTGCAATTATTCCTGATTCTGCAGCCTTGAAGTAAAGGTACTGTGCATGCTTGAGTGTTACATCTGCCATTAATTTTTTCCTTTTTTAGAATGCTCTTGCATTTTCTGAGAAATGAGGCCTGTATAGCTGATACTTGCGGGTGTAGCTACGTCTTCTTCTGCATCTCTGTTATCTAAACTTTTTGAATCATCATTCTTATATTGATCTTTAATATTCTGTGCATCACGCTTATCATGCTCATCTCTAAGCTCATTCTTTCGCTCTCTTGCTCCCCTCACAAACTCAGCGTTTGACATATTTTTCGT
>NZ_JAGHQV010000409.1:0-658 GCF_017744175.1 Thalassotalea sp. G20_0
GTCCAATGCATACCCCACAACTCATAACTAACAACCATGAACTTAATACCCGTAATAATGTCCGGCGGCTCTGGCAGTCGTCTTTGGCCTCAGTCCCGCTCCTTATTCCCTAAGCAGTTCCTGCCGCTGGTCAATGAGCAAACCATGTTGCAAAACACTGTATCCCGTTTGGATGGCCTGAATTCGATTACCGCTCCGCTGGTGATTGCCAATGAAGAGCACCGTTTCCTGGTGGCGGAACAGTTCCGGCAGATGGGGCGGCAGGCTTTGGCCATAATTCTCGAGCCGATTGGCAGAAATACTGCACCAGCGGTTGCACTGGCGTCTTTAAAAGCTTTGAATCACAAAGGGCTGGTGAATGTTCCCGATAATACCGGCACTTGCGCCATTCCCGCCATTCCCGGCAGTCGAACAGAGCACGGAGAAGAACCCTTTTTGTTGGTGCTGCCAGCAGATCATGTGATTAAGGATGTCACTGCTTTTCATCAGGCGGTTGAAGCGGCATTACCATCGGCTCGTGATGGCAAGCTGGTCACTTTTGGGATTGTGCCCACCCATCCGGAAACCGGGTACGGTTATATAAAAGCTTTGAACCACAAAGGGCCGGTGAATGTTCCCGACAACACCGGCACTTCCGCCATCCCTGGCGGTCGCACAG
>NZ_JAGHQV010000040.1:0-51382 GCF_017744175.1 Thalassotalea sp. G20_0
GGAATTCAACATGCATGGTGCTGGGTAACCGACATTGAATTAACCGATGAGACAGTTGAAGCTGTCATGAGAGGAGGTCGTTGCCGTTGGCATATTGAAAATCAAACGTTTAACACCCTGAAAAATCAAGGCTACCATCTTGAGCACAGTTATGGTCATGGCGAAAAACACTTGGCTACCAATCTCGCCTACCTGACATTTTTGGCATTTCTTGTAGATCAAATTCAGGAAATGGCTTGTCCACAATTCCAAAAAGCTTTAAATAAGCCTGCAAAGCCCACCCGAAAGTATCTTTGGCGAAGGATTACTGGCTTATTTACTAGCTTTATGATTGATAGCTGGGATGAGTTATTCAGTGCAATCATACATGGATTGAAGCCAAAAAGAATTGAATTCAATAGCTCATAATATTGGAAGGTAGTCGGGTTTTCAGGGCTTTTATTGGTCTTTATTATCAGCACGATATAGTGTTTGTGGTTTTTTTGTTCTCGTTTTTTTAAGCTAATTATTTAAATTTACAATATTATTGTCGTTTATTCGTCGGGAATTGCTGCTGGTCATGTGTTCCCTGCGCCTGCAGGGATGAACCGAGTCAAACGCCCGAGGGCCCGCTGATGAAACCGTGTTCCCTGCGCCTGCAGGGATGAACCAGTAGCGTGGCTTTTTGTTCCTAACGAACCTTAGTGTTCCCTGCGCCTGCAGGGATGAACCGCCGTTATAGGCTGGTTCCGGTCTCTGGAAGTGGTGTTCCCTGCGCCTGCAGGGATGAACCGGGCAAATACAAGCGGGCGATGCATTCTGCTCAGTGTTCCCTGCGCCTGCAGGGATGAACCGCATCTGGCGAACATAGCGGTCAACGCTGTTGGGTGTTCCCTGCGCCTGCAGGGATGAACCGGGGTAGCAACCCCTTATGATCGGAGATCACTAGTGTTCCCTGCGCCTGCAGGGATGAACCGTAATGAATTTGTGTGCAATGCCGCTGTGGTGGGTGTTCCCTGCGCCTGCAGGGATGAACCGGTCGATTAAACGGGAATAGGCAGCGTTGACTTGTGTTCCCTGCGCCTGCAGGGATGAACCGCAACAACAAATTTCGCCTTTTCCAACCTGTACGTGTTCCCTGCGCCTGCAGGGATGAACCGCACCTTCAGATAGTGGCTCGCCTGTTACTTTTGTGTTCCCTGCGCCTGCAGGGATGAACCGCACACGAGGCAGAGCAGGAGGCGGCGGTAAATGTGTTCCCTGCGCCTGCAGGGATGAACCGGTAGTGATTTTGTAGGTGTTCATGGTGTGTCCGTGTTCCCTGCGCCTGCAGGGATGAACCGCAAGCTGGCGTCGGCACGCTGCCTATTTTGATGTATTCCCTGCGCCCGCAGGGATGAACCGCGATCCTAAACCATCCGACGTCAGCTTATCAGCCACCCGGTCCAGGCCTGGTTACCCAGCATCAGACCACCCAGAACGGACTGCTCCGCTTCGATGGAGTGGGGAGGTGTTTTAATGGCAACCGTCGCTTCATCAAGGGGAAGCGCCAGTTCGCGAGGACTGACATCCGGCATATTAACGTTCTGCGGAAAAGAGTAGTGGCATGTCAGGATACCTGATTCCGACCTTCAGAAGGAATAACGATTTTCATTCACCAGTACAATAAAACGGCACAGCGTTCAGCCTCGAACTGGTAACAGCATAAAAATCAATGGCTATCTATTTAACAAAGGGATTATCTGGAATTTTTATTCAATTAACGAGTCCAACAAAAAATCAGGCCAACGAAAAGCAATGTTCCCATGAATAATTTTCCAACTCATTCACATGCTCCAATCCTGACACCCCAAGAAGCCCGTTCGCCTGAATCTGACAGCACCATACCATCCAATCAAGAATGCTCTGTCAGGCCGCTCTCTGAGATAACAGTACCACAGATCCCGCAAGGTACTTCAGCTCTGCATCCACACACCACTACATCGTCAGTTACATCAAGAAATATTTCACAAACACCCACAGACGGTAGCCGGGTACCGATGACAGACGCTGTCAAAAATGCCCTGAAATGTCTGAAAGATGCTGGTATAGACGCACAACAGTGGCAGGGGCTCGGGTTAGTACTGGAGGTTCCCTATGACATGATAAAAAGCATCGATACAAACCTTGCATTGAGCAACCCCGAGAGCAAGTTGTGCGAATTACTCACTTGCGCCGAAACATCAAACCTTTTGATACCAGAAAGGTTGGTTCAAGGGGTCAGCGAACTCATGGATATGGCGCTGCGTAAGGAATTCAGAAATGACTTACGCAACATTCTTAAATACATCTTCCTGGATAAATACGTTTTGAATAAAAAACAGGAAATTGTTACCAGCGCAAAAAGCTTTTTTGACTGCGGATATCTCTCCCCGGCGGAGCCTGACTGCTATAACAATGACAATCGGTCGTGGTACGACAGGATTTCACCCAGAGATGCTTACCTGATCGTTAATCAGCACGTGGTTGAAGCAGAACGTTATTCTCTTGCCGCCAGATTAGATCTGCCTGACGCTGACCGGGAAGCCTTATTGCCACTATTGGACGGAGAATGGAATGTCTATTTCGCAGAGCTGTTATGGCGGGCAGACGAACAGCAACTGCTAACCTTCGCCAATTTGTGTGCTGTTATTTGTGAAAGTGGCAATCGCTGGGCAGTCGAGACGAAAGTTTGTCCCAGATTGGGCCTGGATTATCATCAGCTCCCAGAATACCAATCCAAAAGGATGTTATCAGAAAATAACAGCGAGCCCGACCGGTTGTTAAGTATACGGGATTTGGTTTCCGTTTTTAGTAATCAAATGCACATCCTCCCAGAATATCTGGCACAGGTCTGTGGTTATTCCGAGCTTCTTAAACACCCCCTGTTAATGACGATGCAGAAAACATTCAAGTTTTTTCCTGATATTGTTAAAAGAATGATTTTGCTGGAACTGATTTACCAGCAAAACCGTGGAAATAGCAAAGGCGGTTTATCCATTACTGACGTTGTCCGCATCCTTAATAAACCGGAGGTGATGGAGCTCAGAGTAGCCAACCGGTTATTGAGTAACATGACCGCCGGTGGTTCTGAACAGGCAAGCCCGGTATTTGAGCCTTCACTATGGTTCAAGCTGACCGACATGTTGATTCAGATTCCGGATTTTGAGGCAGAACCTCTGGCAAAAATGCTGGGTCTACCCGATCATAAAAGAAAGTTGATTATTTCCGGGGAGTATGCAAAAAATTTACGCCAAATTACTTATAACATTCTCTCTGCTGCCAATAAGTTGGGAAGGCTCACGCCCGAAAATGTCGTGTACGCTTTGAGTCAGACTTGTCCGGCATCATTTGTGAACAGCGTGTGCAATATGAGTCAGTTTCCACAATTACAATCCATCACCGGCACACCATTACCGCCGGTAATCCTTGGCCAGCAAGATGAAATCCCCCGAAAACCAGGCTCCATACCCTTAACCATGGATTTCCTGGGTAATCTACTGCTGAGCCATAACGTGCATAGAATTGGTATGTGTACGGGACTTGGATTTGATGAGTTAGATGCGTTACAAACTTGTACCGAAGACGAACCGCAGCTCCTGGCTTATCGCCTGTCAAAGAAACTGACTGAAACCGAACGGGGCCTTGAAACGGGTCATCTTTATCAGGCGTTGCAATGGCTGGATGACAAGGATGCGCTGGCCTATTTCCCGCAACAACAAACCGATGAGTTCCTGAGTTGTCTGCCTGAGCAGACCATTAATAACATCCAACAGGGAATGGCTTATATTTCAGCATTCCGCCAGATCCCCGCCACAGCCGATGGAACTGAATGGATCTTGCCGATTGCCTGCAAAATCGGCTTGCCCAGGAGGAAATTTGATCATATTCCTATCTCCTGTGATCCTGGCTGGAACCTCATCCGTTACCTTCTGGCAGCCGGAGAATCCCCATCACCACAAAGGGTTAAAGAGCTTGTTGAGTGGTCCGGGCAATTGAAGCGGGCAAAAGACCTTCTGAGTGAGTCGGGAGATAACGAGTCATCAGCCTATCGTTGCCCCATTGGCGGAAATTTAATTTCATGGCCGGCAGCAATAGACAAAAAGCAAAACCAGGGTGGGCCACAGACCGTGTATTTTGAGCATGATCTGCTGTTTGAATGGGTTCATAAACACCCCATCCATCCGGTAACATCAGCAGCGATTGACGTGAAAGAGATAAGGACTCGCTGTCCAGAGTTTTTTGAGCAACTTATTGCAACGCTCGACGATCAGTCTTTCTCCCCATTAGAAGGGAAAACAACTGATGAATTGCCATAAAACCGGGTTAAAAAAACCGGAGACCCGTTAGAGTTCCGGTTTTTAGTCTATCCGTTAACCGAACTGATTATTCAGCTTCGATAAACACCTTGATAGTTGCAGCAACGTCAGAATGCAGCTGGATGCCAACGTCGTACTCACCAACGGCACGGATCGGGCCTTCTGGCAGACGGATTTCACTCTTGGCAACAGCAACACCGGCAGAAGTGATGGCTTCCGCCAGGTCACGAGGACCGATAGAACCGAACAGTTTGCCTTCGTCGCCTGCTTTGGCGGTCAGGGTCAGTTCGATTTCAGCCATTTCTGCAGCGCGCTTCTGAGCGTTGCTCAGTTGTTCGTTAGCGGCGCTCTCAAGCTCGGTACGACGAGCTTCGAAAGTCGCCAGATTCGCTTCAGTGGCAGGCAGAGCCTTACCAAAAGGAATCAGAAAGTTACGGCCATAACCGTTCTTAACGGTGACCTTGTCGCCCAGCTTACCAAGCTTGGCAATTTTTTCGAGCAGGATTACTTCCATTTCGCTAGCCTCTATCTAGTACCTGTCATCCCTGATGCAGTCGGTTATTCGCGCGGGCGCGAAAATCAAAAAGACTGTCCAGACATGCAGTTAAAACAATGACCGGGTACGCCAGTTGCGTGACAAAAATCAACAGGATGTAAAACCCTACCAACCAGAAGCTTCCCAGTTGTCGCATCCCCACCAGCCCGTGGATCATGGCAAGCCCCGCCACCAGCAATGGCAGCGTCGCTGCAGGAACCAGCACCAGCAGGAAAGGAACAAAGGTTGCTCCCACCAGGGTAAATGCCAGAAGCCCCATGGCTACCGATAACGGCAGGCGGATCTGGTGAAACTCTTCACGGAATCCACCCGGGTTATAAAGCTGCGCCTGCCAGGATCTGGCCAGCACCAACCCAAGGATGCAGATCACCAGGTTAAACCAGGTGATCACACCAATAACCCCGTATTCTACCAACGGCCCGATGCCCGCTACTAAGTCGTCCGTACTCTGCCCTGCCTGCTGAACGTAGTCACGAACCAGTGTCATGACCAGTTCGCTGATCAGGGCGATTTGCTGTGGAGCCAGCTGCGCCATAACCAGAGCGATGAAAGCTCCGGCTGGCAGCAGCGCCAGTAGTGTTTTCTGCCAGGAAACCGTTTGGCGTAATACCAGGGCCAGAGCCACGGTAGTTGTCAAACCGATGATCGTGGAGAACTGTCCCATGGCTGCCCAGGCAATACCCGGCAGCACAGCCCAGGTGAGTATTTTCAGCCCTTCACTGGTACCACGACGCAGTACCACCAGTGAAATAATGGCTGCACTCACCCAGAACAGCATGGGAATACAGGCAAACACAGTGGCCAGAATCATTGCCTGTTTCGGGCCACGCATTACCAGTTCCGCCAGTCCACGCATCAGCTATACCCTATAAATAAATCAGTGACGATCGGTGTATGGCAGCAGGGCCACGTAACGAGCGCGCTTGATCGCTGTTGCCAGCTGACGCTGGTAACGAGCCTTGGTACCGGTGATACGGCTAGGAACGATCTTGCCGGTTTCAGAAACATAAGCTTTCAGAGTGTTCAGATCTTTGTAATCGATCTCTTTCACGCCTTCAGCGGTAAAACGGCAGAACTTTCTGCGACGGAAAAAACGTGCCATGGCAACGCCTCCTTGGATTTATGCTTGTATGGTAAAGAGCAGGTTAAAGCAGGAACCTTAGCAGTCGTAATGACTGAACATCAGGTCTTACTCTTCAGACTCTTCTACTTCGTCTTCAACGGCTTCTTCAGAGGCACGTTCTTCACGGCGGTCTTCACGACGATCGTCACGACGATCACGCTTTTCTTCAGACTGCAGCATGATAGAAGCTTCAGTGATGGCTTCATCACGACGAATGACCATGTTACGGATAACCGCGTCGTTGTAGCGGAAGTTTTCCGTCAGCTCATCCAGAGTTTCGTTACCACACTCAATGTTCATCAGAACGTAGTGAGCCTTGTGGATCTTGTTGATTGGGTAAGCCAGCTGGCGACGGCCCCAGTCTTCAAGACGGTGTACCTTGCCACCATTTTCGGTGATAGCGCGAGTGTAGCGCTCAACCATGGCAGGTACTTGCTCGCTCTGGTCAGGGTGGACCAGGAAAACGATTTCGTAATGACGCATTATTTGCTCCTTACGGGTTAAATAGCCTCCTGCAATTTTTACCTCCGACATCCGTCGAAAAGATTCTATAAAGCAGTAAGGCAAGGAGGGTGTGAGCGCAGGCGCTCACCGGTTACTACATTCACAATGGACAACCCTCTTGATCGACTTTTGACCAAAATAGCCCCACTGAGAATGAAATATACGCCGGACAAATTAGCCCGAGCATACAAAGAGCGGGAATTTTAGAGATTTGTTGCGTTGGTTGCAAGGGGAGACAAGGTCTGCCGCACTGGTAATATCCGGTGTCGATATGGTGATTTACCACTTCAGGTCTGTCATCAAACCATCAATCCGCCAGGTATTGGGCAGATGTGGTGAAAATAAACAGGAAGTCCTCTGTGATCAGCAAAAGCTGGTAACATACCCCCCCCATTTGGCTAACAATGCTTTAACGCATTAAACGTGCAATATGAAACAATAAGTTATGCAAAGGATGGCTGCTCAAATGACCGTGTGGCAAATCCATTCAACGATGAGCGTCATGTTCTAAAGGTCGATATAGCCAGAGACCGCTCCAATTTACCGTTTTTATTGCCGGGAATGCGTACCCACTATCATTGAATTATGGCCGATCACGAAAGCACAGCACTTATCTATACACCGAAACGGCGAATCGGCCTGTGGTTGCTGATCATCCTGTTTTTTTCTGCATCTGCCTGGGCGACAAAACCTCTGACCTATAAAATCAATGGGCTCGACAAAGCATTACTGCAAAATGCGACGCTCTACCTTGATAACCTGCCTGCCATCAAACCCGAACAACTGGATGAATACCGGCATGAAATCCGGGAGGCCCTGCAAAAATCACTGATGGCCCTGGGCTATTACCAGCCCACCATTGACTTTCACAGCAGCAAAAAGGCGGCCAGTCAGCTCATCATTACTATCAGTCCGGGTCAGCCAGTGATTGTCCAGTCCCTGCACATCAACCTGGAAGGTGATGCCAGACAAGACCGGGCATTTACCCGGTTAATCAGTCAGAGCCGGTTAAAAACAGGCGAGATCCTGAATGATGGTGAATATGAGTCGCTGAAAACAGGGCTCAGTAAACTGGCCCTGACCCGTGGTTATTTTGATGCAGACCTGAGTGAACACCAGATCAAAGTCTACCCGGCCAAACATCGGGCTGACATTACCCTGACCATGGAATCCGGCAGACGATACCGGTTCGGACCGGTTATTTATGACGCCCCGGTGAGCGAAGCTACCCGTGCGTTGCTGAACACCATGATCAATTTTGAGCCGGGGCAACCCTATCGCTCTGAACAGCTCAGTCAGTTGAACATGGACTTTTCTGCCACCGGATACTTTAAATCCATTGAGGTCCGCCCTCTCAAGGATAAAGCCGTTGATGGTGAAGTTCCGATTTTCATCAGTGTGATACCCAAAACAGCCTGGGAGCTGGAGACCGGTATCGGTTTCTCTACGGATGAAGGTCCGAGGGTATCCCTGAGTGTTGATAACCCATGGCTGGATGAAAAAGGACACAGTTTTACCAGCGATATCAGAGTGTCCAAAACAGGACAGGAGCTGAGTGGGCGCTATAAAATCCCCTATGGCAACCCTCTGTTGGAATACTACAGCCTGGACAGCGGTTACCAGAGAACGTCGGTCCAGGATACCGACAGTCAGCTTATTTCCGCTTCTGTTAATAAGTGGAAAAAGCGGCCGGGTAACTGGGACCAGGACTTTTTTATCCGGGTAGATTATGAGAACTACACCCAGGGGCAGCAGAACAGCAGTAATCTGTTGCTAATACCCGGTATGTCATTTGACCGCCGGAAATTGGTTGGCAATCCAACGGATCCCCGCTCCGGACACCTCTACAACCTGAAAATCGAAACCTCTGCCAAAGCCTGGCAATCTGATGCTGACTTTATCAAAGTGTGGGGCCGGGCCAAATGGTTGACCACGTTCTTCAAGCATCACCGGGTGATCAGCCGAATTGAGCAGGGTGCCATCTGGGTGGATGACATTCAGAATATCCCACCGTCCATTCGTTTCTTTACCGGTGGTGACCAGACGGTCCGTGGCTACAGCTATGACAGCTTATCTCCAGAGGACAGCAACGGCCAGCTGGTTGGCGGCCAGTACCTTTCTGTAGCCAGCATTGAATATGACTATGAAATTGTTGAAAACTGGCGGGTTGCCTTATTTGTTGACAGCGGAACCGCAACCAACTCCTACAAAAAAGGTCAGGTTGAATGGCAAACAGGGGCTGGGCCGGGCATCCGTTGGGTGACCCCCTTAGGTCCGTTAAAACTGGATTTTGCCTTTGCGATCAGTGAGCCCGGCTCTCCCTGGCGAATCCACTTTTCCATGGGGCCGGATTTATGAGCAGTGCCCCAAACCATAACTCTGAACAGGCCGGGTCTGCCCCGGGAGCGCCAGATCAACTCCCAGTGAAAAAAGTTTCTCTGATAAAGCGGTGTCTATCAGTCACAGCCGTCTTCCTGCTTACCCTGATCTCACTGCTGCTGTTTACTCACACCGGCAACAACCTGCTCTGGCAACAACTGAACAATGCGCTTCCGGCGCTTGATGGGGAGCTGACTGAAGGCCAACTGATGACGGGCTGGCATATTAAGAATCTCCGCTGGCAAGATAGCCGGATCAAGTTTCAGGCTGATGATATAACCCTGAAGTGGCAGCCTGGAAAAGTGTTAACAAGGCAGCTGCCGGTACAACTGGTAGCCGTCAAAGGCGGCAACCTTGAGATTCAGCCAACGGTGGAAGAAACCAGACCGTCAGCACCGCCCTCTACCGATACAGCAATCAATATTCCTCTGGATATTCTGATCAGTCAGATCCATATCCAGGATTTTGATGTCACCTTTTCAGGAACCACGGTTTCCCTGGAAACCTTTACAGCAAATGCCCGTATACAGAATAGCCAGCTGTTTATCCCTGACGTTCGGGCTGATAACCTTCAGATTGTGTTAAAGGCTTTAACGCCCAACAAACCAACGTCGGCAGGCAATGATCTCTCAACCATCACACTGCCGGAAGTAAAACTCCCAATCCCTGTCAGCCTGGAAAATTTCACACTGACCAATGCCCGCTACCAGCAGGGTGATATTGATGAAACCCTTAAAGCGCTGGAGCTGAGTTTCAACTGGCAAGCGACTTATATCACCGACCTGACACTTAAGGCAGAACAAAGCAGGGCCAATATTCTTTTAAACGGTGAGATACAGCTAGCTGAAAACTATCCATTAAGCCTGAACCTAGATGCCACCATTCTGGATAATTTCAATATGCCTGAGCTGGCAGCCATAAAAGGGGATAAGCTATCACTGGAAGCCTCGGGCGATCTTGGTCAACTGCAATTGCGGCTTGCATCACAGGGTTCCATCAATACATCACTGGAAGGAAATATTGGCCCTCTTGCCCCCAACTTCCCGCTAAACGTTGCCCTGAAATGGCATGAATTCCAATGGCCGCTGCAAGAAAATGCACCCGTGGTTTCATCCAACAATGGCTTAGCCAGGATCACGGGAAATCTGAATCAGTACCAGCTCTCACTGAACACATCCATTAAAGTGGCTGAGCAGCCAGCCACCCAACTGCAGTTGGATGCCTCTGGCAGTTTGCAGCAGCTAACTATTGAAACACTGTCGCTTAGCCCTGTTGATGAAAGCAATCTTTCCGAAAAACCCCTGGAACTGACCGGGACAGTTAACTGGCAAGATGGAATTCATTGGCAAGGACACACTCTGCTGTCAAAACTAAAGCCAGAATTATGGCTAAGGGAACTTCCCGGCACGCTGAGCGGCAAAGTAACCACTCAATTTATGATGACAGATGGTTCATGGCAGCTAAACATTCCGGAACTGACGATCAATGGCTCATTACTGAATAACCCTCTTGAGTTGACCGGAAAACTGGCATCCGACAACCAGGTCAGGCCCATGGCCGCTTTACCCTTCAACGTGAATATTCACAGCTTTTATGCGGCGCTTGGCGAGAACCGCCTGAACATCAGTGGACAAATCGCAGAACAGTTATCCCTGAGCGCGAAACTTGATGCCAGCTCTCTGGATAGGATTACCCCGGACCTGAAAGGCTCGTTACAAGGCAGCGTTAAGCTAACGGGAAGCGATAAACATCCAAAGCTTTTATTCAGCTTTGATAGCCCATCCATAGAGGTTCAACAGACCAGTATCAACCGGTTACAAGTGAACGGCGAATTGACCAGAGCAACCTTACTGGAAGGTAAAACCACGGTTAAGGCGGACTCCCTCAACAGTGGCAATATTCAGCTGAAAAACGTGCTGCTAAATGCCAGTGGCAGTGAACGGAATCATCAAATATCCCTCAAAACTCAGGGCGAGCCGGTATCCGGTGAGTTACAGGTTAATGGAGTTTGGCAGGGTATCCATGGTAACAGCCGTGGCAATTGGCATGGGCAGTTAGCCAGTGCCAGGGTAATCACGCCGGTGGATACCTGGTCTCTGGAGCAGCCTGTCACCATCGGACTGAATGCCACCAACAAAGAAGTGAAACTGACGGATCAATGCTGGTTTGCCAAACCGGCAAGGCTCTGTATTGATGCATCACAATTGTCAGCTAACCGTGGAACAACACGCTTTCGGCTATCAGACTTTAACCTGTCAACCCTGAAGCCATTGCTGCCAGGCAACCTTAACTGGCAGGCCATACTCTCGGGCAGTGGTGATATCCAGTGGGATAGTGGCCAGCCAATAGCCCATATCCAAATCCAGACGACGCCGGGTGAAATCACCAGCAACTCAGATAATCCTTTATCAGTGAACTATCAAACACTCTCCACCGTGATTAATCTGAACGAGGATGATCTGCAGGCAGAGTTTGACTTTGACTCAAAACAGCTGGGGGATGCCCACATCAATCTGGCCATCGACAACATGCACAGTGACCAGATCCTGAGTGGACAAGCCAGACTGCAGGATATGCGCCTGTACTTTCTACAACCACTGATTCCGGATATCAGTCATATTGATGGTATTTTATCCGCTGACACACGCATGGGCGGAACTCTGAAAGATCCCTTGCTGTTTGGCAACCTGAAACTCCGTGCAGGACAGCTGGCCGCTAAACAGGAAATGGTCAAAGTCAGCCATCTGATCACTGAGCTGAATGTGGCTGGCAATAAAGGTGAAGTCAGTGGCAGCATGAAGATAGACGACGGTGAAATGAAGCTGTCAGGTCATCTTGACTGGCAACAAATGCCCCCTTCCGGTGTTATCGATATAAAAGGGCAAAACCTGGGAGCCAGAGTGCCGGGCATCCTCCAGCTGAAAGCCTCCCCCGATTTAAGGCTGACCATTGGAGCAGCGCAAACCCTGACCGGGAACATCACCATTCCCTGGGCAAGAGCGAACATCAAACAACTGCCCAAACAGGCCGTCACCCCCTCTGATGATGTGGTGATTATCACTCCGGGAACCAGAAAAGCACTACTGCATGCCGGTCCGCCCTTCTCCATGGATGTGAATGTGATTTTAGGCAAAGACATCAAGATCGACGCCTATGGGCTGAAATCAGACCTTGGCGGCCAACTGCTGCTGGATCTGCAGCCCGGAAAACCGATGACTGCCGATGGCTCTATTCAACTGACCAATGGCCGCTATCATCAATTCGGTCAGGACCTGCTGATTAAAGAGGGCCATATTATTTTCTCCGGCCCGCTATCCAGCCCATACCTGGCGGTGAACGCTATTCGCAACCCTGACAGCATAGAAGACGATGTATCAGTAGGCATTCAGGTGAGCGGCGCACCCTCCCGACCAGAGTTTTCTATCTATTCGGACCCATCCATGCCACAGCAGGAACAATGGTCTTATCTGCTCAGAGGGCGGGGACTCGAAGATGGTGACAGTTCGGCCGTGCAATCCATGCTGATCGGTTTCGGTGTCAGCCAGTTTGGCGGCGTAGTGACTTCCATTGGCGAAAAAATCGGCCTCTCGGATGTCACGCTCGACACCCAGGGCAGTGGTGATGACACCCGGGTCACCATTGGCGGGACGATTGCGCCGGGCCTGCGGGTGCAATATGGCGCAGGTGTTTTTGACTCTATCGCTGAAGTTAAGGTGCGCTACGAACTAATGCCGCGACTTTACCTTCAGGCCGTTAGCGGCATTGCCCAGGCTATCGATCTTTTCTACCAGTTTACAATTGCGACTGAAAAAAAATAGATCTATTCAGATTTAATGAATTCAATGTAAGGTACTGACTTTCGAAAATTTTGCATCGTTATTAACAGCTTTAGTAAGCATTCATTTTTAATTGGTAAAAAAATGCATTGGCTACTTGAAGGGAAGAAACTTAATTTTAGAAAAATGGTCAGATATGGGGTAAATATCAAGAACTATATGACGATGGTCTTTGTTTTTTTCCAAAATTGAGGTTACCAGTCATGCACGGTGTAAATAGCGGTGATGTTTCAAGAAACACTTATAATCCCCAGCAGGAAAACAAAAGTCAAAAAATGGATACTAAAGTGTCGCAAGGGGAAAGTGGAACCACTAATCCCATTGCTCACAGAACATGTATTTCGGCAGAGGGTGTAGCTGCATCGAGTTCTGCACAGGCTGCCAGCCCCTTATCCGATGCGCCTACAGTCCACTTGACTAAAACATTTTACCATCCCAAGGATAAAGAACCTCTTATTTTTCCGGAAAAACACCTTATGACACACGGAGACTTCAGGGATATACTATCCAAACATATGGATGTCTATGCAGTAGTAACGGATGGACGTCATGGTCATGGAGCTATCAACATATTGGCCATCGGAAAACCAAAATTCAAATTAAACGACCTGAAGGGAAAATTCCATACTTGCGTTTTTCAATCTATACCATCATTAAAAGAAACACCTTACAGTTCTGATTTGATTGGTATCTCCCTTAATCCAATTTGTAGGATTGTTGATAAATTCTACATAAATCTTGAAAAAAAGAACGGTAACAATCATGAAACAATGAGCTTGATTGAACGATCAGTCTTTAATAAATTAAAACCAAAATATAATTTAGAGTTTAATTCAATTCCACATATTGTTACTCATAAAGATTTCCTGAAAGACATCTCCCCTGAGGAAGCAAGATTTATTTTGGAAAAAACTTTCGATGCATCTATTGAACAGATGAAGGAACAACTCTCTACTCATAATGAGAATGAACTGAACTCAAAAGCGACAATCAACGATCTTCCGGAGATTCTTCGTAGTTATAAAGATCGGATGTCTTGGGGAAGCTATGATAGTTGGAAGTTGAATTATCTTGATGAAGCATTACTCAATAATGCCAAATGGGAATAACTATTTCTTATTTGTGTTCTTCCTGGCCTTCGTGGTTCCATCCGCCGAAAGCCATTGAAAATGGAGGGGTAAGCTTAATCTCCACCCTAAGAAGGGATATTAGCTTCTACAGTCAGGCGATCAGTATTTTCGATAAGGCTGTAGGCAAATTTCATCAATTGGAAATTGAAACAGACCAAAATAATTGGTACTGGTGAACTTCTTTAAGTTATTCAAGTCTAAAACTCGTGCACATTAAAATAAATCAAAGTGAATGATCATGGATTCTACTTTTAACATAAGGGCGGCGGCCATTTCCGGTGCTGGCAGTATGGATTTTAAGGCTGCTCCTGTCACTTCACCATCAGGATGCACCGTTATCAGTAGCCCTGTTAAGCAATTGCAATCAGCGCATGAACGCCCTGCATCAGATTCCTGTAACGCGGGTGAGTCCTTAGTTTCCAGGGCGATATCAGTGACAGTTGACTCATTCACCAACACTTTAAACATGACAGCACGAGTGCTTGGGTTGGTTTTCAGTGGCACCACTTCTGTTCTGAAGGTCGTTAGTTCACGCTCTCCTGAGCCTCTCGCTCAATTTTTTCATGACAATGGTGGAGTGTGCGGAAAAATAGGTCAATACCTGGCTTTATTCCACCCACCACTTGAGTCACTTGAGAGTAAATTCAGTAGCGATTATTTCAACTACGTAGCTGCCATGGTAAAAACCGCCAGCGAGTATTCGGCAGGTAAGGTTGATCCGGAGGAAATAAAGAAGATTGTCGAACGCAATGTGGCTACTGCCCGGATGCACTCTGAAGGTGCCATGTTGGATCGATCAGGCACAGCCGATATCGACAGCGGCAGTGAGTTCATTACCAACAAAGCAGTTTCAGCAGTACCTGTTCGGCATATTGAAACGCTTGGGCGCGGGACTATTTGCCAGATAGATCGTTTTACTATTGATGAACGGGATTATGCTGTTAAATCGTTCTCAGGAAAATCGTTAAAAAGCATTAACAGGGATGTTTCGATAATTACTGGCCTGCTTTCCACTATTCATAACATAGGCATTATTTCACAGTCGGAATTTAACGTTCTTTTCAGAGCAGCAAAGAGTTTTAGTTTGGAGTGCGACTTATCAAAAGAACTTGAATACACCAAAAAGGCGTCAGAGGCATTAAATAATCTGACAGAAGTCAAACAGTTTCATGTAGATACCGGCTCAGGTCATCAGGTGCCTGTTCAATTCAGGGTGCCTGAGGTAGCTGAAGAACTATCCAGCCCTGATGCCCTTGTAATGGAATATATTGATGGCTGCTCTATTGATCGTCAAAAAGCGTTAAGAGACCGACTCACTGCATGGCAGCCGGAATGGAAGAATGGTGAGAGGTTAAACGAAGCAGAGTTAAGTAACATTATCATCGGTATTTATAAACTTGTGCTATCCGTTTATTTGGAATCAGCCTGGAAATCCCGTTTTTTAAATACCGACTTCCAAGTAGGTAATTTTATGATGAAACTGGAGAGTGATTGCATCAGTATTTATAGCATCGATCACGCTAACAGTATCGCCAATGTAGATTTTCTGAGCTTAATAAATCAACATATTCATTGTGAACTTGTTGCTGGAATGTTCCTGTTCTTTCATAACCGTGCTACCGGGAATGGTCAGGTAGAAGAGCAAAATATCCCTTGCTCAACGGATACAGCCATTGATGTTGATGTTCATGATCTGGTTTACACGCCATTATCTTTGCAACAACAGGAACGCTTAACAGAAGTAATTACATCTTACCGTATAAATTTTGGACAAGAGATCATCCCCCCCATTGAGGATTTACAACCCTCTCAGGGACAAGCGACCATTGGGGAAATTTGCAGGCAGCTTTATCATTGGTTAAAAGACAAAGGGCAACATTCTGATCCAGAGGCTTCAGTTCCATCAGAAGCCGTGTTTGTCAACATATTGCCACGATTCTTCATCCGACTTGCCGAGGAATATAAGGAGCAGGATATGACAACAAATACTGAATTCAAGTTGTTTAAAGTTGCCGCTGCTTTTGATAACTTCTGTCAAGGGATGGGTTTTCGGGTGAATCAGTGCGATCCTTTGTTAATTCGGGTTAAGGCGCAATTAGCTGCGTATCGTCAGTACCTGGCACATCAACTGGAACATCAAGAGAGGCAATTGAATAATTCACTGAGCCAAAGCCAGTCTTTTTGAACTGGCTTGTTGAATCGGTGATTTATCCAAAGGGGAGTTTCAGTGAAATCAGAGTGGTGACAATTATCGTCGCTGTCGAACCGCCTCAAATAAACACACCCCGGTAGCAACCGACACATTGAGGCTACTGACAGAACCGGCCATTGGAATAAAAATCAGCGAGTCACACAGATCTCTGGTGAGGCGGCGCATCCCTTTACCTTCTGCGCCCATGACCAGAGCCAGAGCACCGGTTAAATCTGACTGATAAATATTGCCGGAACTCTCGCCTGCGGTACCAATCATCCAGATACCTCGCTCCTTGAGCCACTCCATACTCCGTGCCAGGTTGGTCACCTGAATCAGAGGTATATTGTCTGCTGCACCACAGGCCACTTTGGTTGCTGTGGCATTGAGACTGGCAGACTTATCCTTGGGCACAATAACCGCATGTACTCCCGCTGCATCGGCAGTCCGCAGGCAGGCACCCAGATTGTGAGGGTCAGTAACCCCATCCAGAATCAGGAGAAATGGTGGTTCATTCAGCCCATCAAGAATATCCTCCAGGTCTTCTTCCCGGTAAACCCGGGCGGCAGAGACTCTGGCCATAATACCCTGATGCACACCCTCCGCTTTGGCATCAAGACGGTTGCGCTCAACAAATCGGACGGAAACGCCCTGATCTCTGGCCTGGTCAACCAAGGCATTGATTCGCTTATCCGTACGACCTTTCTGGATCTGAAGCTCCAGTATTCTTTCGGGCGACCGTTCAAACAGGCTCTGCACCGCATGCAGGCCAAATACTACGTCATTGCTCATTGATTTCTCATTTGAAAGCCTTAACAGGCCATAAAAAGGGGGATTTTAGCAAAACTGGAAGGGCAGGAGTTATTGCTGATGTTTTAACACTGATATGTTAACGAAAACGGCCAGAATAAGCATGGCCTATGGGCTACTGGACTCATTTCCTGTCGTCCTCGCTACGGGGTCGCCTAGGAGGCTGACCGAGAATAGCGCCCGTAACGAGGATGGCAGAAAATTGAGGATAAAAATTCCGTTTTGTGAGGTGAATAGCGGGGCTATTTGCCGAACAAAACGGAATTTTTAGACCAATTTGCTGCCACCGCAGTAGGGCAGCCTATTCTCGGTCAGCCTGAGCAGCCGAGCGAGCATGAGTCAAAATCGAAATAGCTCGGCCAAACATTTTAATCGTCGTTTTTTATAAAATAATTACCAACAGCCTCGACAGTAGACCCGATAGCAGACATGGTAGCAAGACCGACAGCCCCGGCAGCCCCCATACAAACACTGGTAGCAGCACCTGCTGCAACACCTTTAGCAACACCGGTATCAACACCGCTGGTAGCCCTTTCAACCCCGACAGAAGCCCAGAACATCCCGATACCCATTCCAGCAAAGGCAGTAAAGGCAGGCCCGGCAACAAGCCCGGCACCAGCAGCCCCGACAGCAGTAGCCCCGGTAGCTCCGATAACAAACCCGGCAACAGCCGGGAGAGCAACCGGGGGAGCAAGTGTCAAAGTAGCCTGGTAAAGAAATTTAGTAGTTTTTTTCGAAATAGTTACCATACGGTCCTGAAATGTGATGCTTTTTGTCTCATTGTCAGTTAATTGTTTTTCACAGGAGAGGCAGTTATTTTGGTTAGGACTTTTCACGCATTCCCGCATGCATGAACTACCAAAAAAACGTCCACATTTTGGATCTGTGTTTCTAAATTTTGTTGGACGATAGTCTATTTTGAGATTAACAGTGTCAACACTGCCCATATCAAAACCCTCCGTTTTAATTTAATTTATGTTTATTACAGCTAGTAGATATTTATATTTGGTTTTAGTTCCCTATGAATACTTAGATTTTTAACTAATTCTGCCACTATGATGTTTTCCTTTCCCAGAAGGTGATAGTTGAATAAAAACTCTTAAGTAGCTGGCCATATGGAATCGAATATTTCTGGCTACTTGGGCTGGTACTATGCGAGGCACAACGGAGGGAGCATAGCCGTAGCTATGTGACCGGAGTTGTAACGAAGCAGAGTGCCAGCACAAGGAGTCAGAAATATACGATTTCATATGGTTAGCTACTTATCAACCCGGAACAAAAAAGCCGCTGCGAACTGGCCTGATTTCAAAAGACATATCGATAAAGTAGTCAGGCTCCCGGAGTAACCCATGGAGGCAAGAAGCAATGACCGATAATCCCTGTGGTGCGAAGCTTATTGACTGATCTTCCGTTTACGGGGCTGTCTACCCGTTGGCTTTGAGGCTTTGGCTGAATCAGACTTCCGGGCGCTGCTTTTCTTCTTACCGGCAACCTTCTTTTTGCCGGAAGCGGTTGGCTTGCCCTTTTTACCCGTTGTTTTGGCCGATGTTCTGCCTTTCGGCTTACGACCGGATGGCTTACCGACTTCGGCAGAGCCCTTAGCGGATGATTTTCTTCTTCCCTGCTTGCTAAGCGCTGACAGCAGTTCAAAGTCGATCTTCTTATCATCCAGCAGATCCACCTTACTGGCCATAGCCTCCAACTCATCTCCCAGACCAAAACGGCGACTTGTCCGCTCACCGCACATGCAATGATGTACATTGTCGTAAATGTTTAACAGGCGGCAAAACGGGGATTATAGCAAAACTGGGAGGGCAGGGATTATTGCTGATATTTAAACGACAGCTGCCGGAATAAGCATAATCTATGCGCTACTGAATTCATTTGCTAATAGTTTTTTTCGAAGTACTCATTAGCAGCCCCAACAGCAGCCCCCACAGCAGACCATACAGCTAAATTGAAAGAACCGACAGTCCCGAAAATAACACCGGTAGCAACACCGGTAGCAATACCGTTAGCAACACCGGTAGCCCTTCCAAACTCGGTCCCGGCAGACGCCCAGAAAGTCCCGACAGTAAGACCAGCCAAGGCAGTCGTGGCAGGCCCAGCAAGCCCGGCACCAGCAACCCCGGCAGCAGCAGCCCCAAAAACCCCGACGGCACCCCCGGCAGCAAACGAGGGAGCAACTGGGGAATTGTGCGTCAAAATAGCTGGGTTAAACATTTTAATAGTTTTTTTCGAAATGATAGACATACGTTCCTGCAATGAGATTTTTGTTATCTGTTTTATATCATCATCAGTAAATTGCTTTTGACAAACAGGACAGTTAATTTGGTTAGAACTTTCCAACCATTCCCTAATGCATGATCTACCAAAGGCATGACCGCATTTTAGATTGATGTTATCGCATTCTGCTGAGTCAAAACATATTGGGCATTTAAAACCGTCAACTTTGTTCATATCAAAACACTTCATTAATATTCTTATGTAAGATATTTATTTTTGGTTTTAGTTCCCTATGAATACTTAGATTCTTAACTAATTCTGCCACCGCAGCAGGGCAGTCTATTCTCGGTCAGCCTCCTAGGAGGCTGTCCGAGAATAGACTGCCCTACTGCGGCGACAGCAAATTGGTCTAAAAATCCGCTTTTGTTCGGCAAATAGCCCCGCTATTCACCTCACAAAACCGAATTTTTATCCTCAATTTTCTGTCGTCCTCGCTACGGGCGCTATTCTCAGTCAGCCTCCTAGACGGACGCTTGAGTCCGGCAGGTTCCCAGGATGTTTTTCCTCTCCTGGAAGGTGATAGTTGAATATAGTTGAATAGTTGCCGCCTAAATTGACCTCAAAATCAGCAATAGACTGATCATCAACTCCAGCGACTCCCTTATTGGCCTTCACTTTCTGCCAGGCTTGATTGGTTTGCTCTCGCTCATCTCTGGATTTCACACCTGACGCAATCTTGTTGCGCCTTTTCTGTAACGCCCACCACCCTGACTCTTAATCAGTGCAGCTCACAGTGGTTTGATAGCTGCTTCCAGAAGCCGTCACCGGAGGGCCCACCTCCATGTCAATTGCAGTTGCGAGCAGACTGACTCTGCTCGCGTGGCAAACCAGCACCCGGCATGCGGGTTCGCACCGGGCGGTTCAGCGAAGATGGTGAAACCTGATCCATAAGTCTTTCAATGAAACAAGCCCAATTTTCGCGAAGTAACTGTTACTCAGTGCCTGTTCGCATAGGTTTTACTCAGGCGGTAATACCCTTTGCTGCTGGCTGCGATCTTGGCGGCGTTAATTTTATCAACGCCTAACCTGACCAGATTCTTGAAACGGGCTTTCGGCTTGCGCCATTGCTTGAGAAAACAGCAACGGATTCGCCGACATATCCATTGATCCAGCAGGGGAATTGGTCGGTAATATTCCGATAATCGGAAATAACCCATCCAACCCCGGATATATTGCGCCAGTTTGTCTAAGCGATATTGCATTGAGCCCCCCCAGCGACGACTGATCAACTTGAGTATCCGGTATTTGAATCGGTCCGGGCACTTCCGGGCCCAGCGAACTTTCTTCCCTGCGGAGTTAACCATTAAAGATCAGCAAATTGCATGATTTCATTTATTCATTAATCAATTTCGAAGTGTGGAATGCGCACTTCATTTATCATCTATCATGGTTTCCCGGAGAAAAGTCGGCCATTGTGATTGGTCCAGCTTAACCGATGGCTTCAGCGGTTCAATCAACTTCAGACTCCTGGCGATGTATTCATTTTTCTGTTTTTTTGGGAGAACTTCATCGGAATAAGAATTTACTTCCTTCTCAATCTCCCGGCAGTAATAACTATAAAATTCCTGGGGATTAGACAAATTACCGACAATCATTGGAATAATATACTGGCCAACAATGCCTGCTTCGGTTTCACTCAGAAACTCACGCCACGGGGCATGCGGAGACCTGTTCAATTGATACAGAATGTTTAACAAGTGATAATCGAATCGCCGTCTATCATATTCATTCGGATGTATCCTCCAATCTCGATTATGAGTATCAAGATCAACAAGGTTAAATGCAAGTTGGCCCAGGGCTTTTCTGGCACGTTTCAGATATTCGAGTGTATTTTTTATACTGACCACCGCTTCATTCTTCTGATAATCTTTTCTCATTCGCTTTTGATGTTTCAGTGAACAATTGGAAATAGAGTGTTCAAAACTTTCTTCCTGATCCTTTAAAAGCTGTGTTACCCTAAGGTATTCATTATTGAAGGATACTTTAATCTTTCTCACAACATCAGCAATGGCAATAATTAAATGGATATCCGCATTTTTTAACATGCTGGCTAGTACTGCATGATAAAGATCATGCTGCATAAACACGAGAATCCATCGAGCAGAAAAGTGGTCAGCCGTTTTCGGCAAGGGATGGCCAGGAAACGGAATAGCCATATCTCTGTATCCTTTCAGGCTGCCGATTCTAATATCTTCAGGTGAACTGACCCCGATCACTGGATTGATTTTATGGGCTTCTTCCTGGCAATAACTATCAATGAAAGCTTGTCGCAACGTGATGGACGGACATAACATCCAACCCGCACCGTAGCCGTAGCTAAGAAATAAAACGTGGAAGTCTACGGCTGACAAGGCTTTTTTCATCGTACGCTGCCCTTGGTCTTCGTCTTTAGAAATAGGGAATTCGCAGCTCCAGAAGCCTGCCTCAACCGCAGGTGCGTTTTTAAGCAAAAGCTGCATTTTCCGGATGATGGAATTTACATTATAAGAAGAAACGGGAAAAAACATCTGCGACCTTTTCAGTGAATACTCTATGACTTTCCATGCGTATTCATTAACTTCTCCATTATCATCAAACAACTTGTTATGCTCGATCTTAAATGAATCAATATCCTGTATACCCTCCAGGTAAACGCCCTGCAGGGTAACCAGAGTTGCAAATTCATTGCTGCTGATTTTCTTTTCCCGAAATGCACGGAGCGCTGCATAGGCAAAGGTCTCAGATTTTAAAAAACTGAGCTGCTCTGTGGTGATTTGTTCTGGTTTGCGGCAGCACTGGGCAATCTGTTCAAGCTGCGGTGTGGTAATTGCGTTTACCTTCTCCATGATCAATGAGTGTTGGTCTTTCTTAATTCTACGAACAGTTTCTTTAAACGTCTTTGCATGGTCATCAGTGCCTGGCAAAACCAAGGGGCTTAATGATGTTCCTTTAACGTCTCTGTCCTTCAAATCGGTTGAGGGAGTTGCTGAATATCTCTGATTGTCAGGTAACGCAACATCATCACTCGTGCTGCTGACAGATCTGAATAAGCCGGTAATGGTGCGCCAGATAGCACCAACGCAACTTGGCGCAGTATTTTCGGACCTTAAAGACGCCGGGTATCCGTTTGCCCTGGCAATACAGGAAGGGGTCATAATTCTAAATTCCATGTTATTTTTTTATTTGCTATTAGAATATTTGACCCGATAGACAACAAAAAGTTCCGGGCCATAAATCAGTGGATACGCCCCAAGTTAATAACTATTTAAAAGAGGCTTTAATTGATTGTGCGATCCATCAAAAAAGAGCAGTAAATGGCATAACTTCATTTATTCATTAAATACCCCTTTGCCTGAAATGGGCACTACACTTTTCATTGTTTCCCGAAGGAAAGTCGGCCATTGTGATTGATCCAGCTTAATCGATGGATTCAGCGGCTCAATCAACTTTTTACTTCTGCCTACGTATTTCTGTTTCTCTTCTTTTGAGAGATGATCTCTGGCACCAGAATTTATTTCCGAATCAATCGTGCGGCAGAAATGATTATACAACTCCAGGGGATTAGACAAATTACCGGAAATCATCGGAATAACGCACTGGCCGACAATGCCAGCATCGGTTTCACTCAGTAACTCACGCCACGATTTTCCCGCAGAGCTGTTCAATTGAAGCAGAATATTTGACAAGTGATGTCTGCATCGATCTTCATCATGATTATACGAACTTATAACCCACGTTGGTTTATGGGTATCAAGATCATCAAGGTTAAATGCAAGTTGGCCCAGGGCTTTTGTGGTACGTTCCAGATATTCGAGTGTATTTTTTATACTGAGCACCTCTTCGTCCTTCTGCCATTTTGTTCTCATTTGGCTTCGTTTTGCCCATGAGTAACTGGAAATAGAACGTTCAAAGTTTTCTTGCTGCTGGTCAGACAGCTGTTTCACCCTGATGTACTCATCATGGAAGGACGCTTTAATCTTTCTCACAACATCGGCCATGGCAATGATTAAATGGATATCCGCATTTTTTAACATGCTGGCTCGCACTGCATGATAAAAATCATGCTGCATAAACTCGAGAATCCATCGAGCAGCTATGTGATCAGCAGTTTTTGGCAAAGGGTGACCAGGAAACGGAATAGCCATGTCTCTGCATCCTTTCAGGCCGCCGGTTCTAATATCTTCAAGCGAACTGGTCCCGATCACTGGATTGACTTTATGGGCTTCTTCCTGACAAAAACTGTCAATGAAAGCCTGTCGCAACGTGATGGATGGGCATATCAGCCACCCAGACCACCAGTCGTCATCAAATAAAACTTTGAAGCTTCTGCTTGACAGGACTTTATACATCGTACGCTGCCTTTTGTCTTCATCTGAGAAATCCGGGCGCTTACAGCTCCAGAAACTTGCTTCAACCGGAGGTGCATTTTCAAACAAACGCTTCATTTTCTCGATGATGGAACTTACATCAAAAAAAGAACCGGAAAAAAACCATTCTGAGCTTTCTAGTGAAAGCGCTATGATCTCCCAGTTGACTTTATTAGCTTGTCCTTTTCCGTCAAACAGATTGTGATGCACAATTTCAAATGAATCTATATTCTGGATACCTTCCAGGTAAACGCCCTGCAGGGTAACCAGTGTTGCAAATTCATTGCTGCTGATTTTCTTTTCCCGAAATGCACGGAGCACTGCATAGGCAAAGGTATCAGTTTGAAAAAAGCTGAGGTGTTCTTTAGTGATTTGTTCTGGTTTGCTACAACATTGGGCAATTTGTTTGAGATGCTCTTCGGTAATGGTATTAACCTTTTCCATGATCAACGATTGCTGGTCTGTCTCAATTCTACGAACAACTTCTTTAAAGGTCTTTGCATGTTCATCAGTGCCTGGCAAATCCAGGGGGCTTGAAGATGTTCTTTTGACGTCTCTGACCTTCAAATCCGTTGAGGGAGTTGCTGAGTATCTCTGGCTGTCAGTCAACACAGCATCAGCACTCGAACTGCTAAGACATCTGAATGAGCCGGTAATGGTGCGCCAGATAGCACTAACGCGACTTGGCGCAGTATTTTCGGACCTTGAAGACGCCGGGTATCCGCTTGCCCCGGCAATATAAGAAGGGGTCATAATACTAACCTCCCTGTTAATTTTTTTTCGTCAAGCATTATAAGTTAGACCCGGTAAAGAATAAAAAGTTCCGGGCCATAAGCCACAGAAGTTACTCTTCGCTGTTTCTGGCGCTCCCGGGTCAACCGATTATTTTTCAATAGTTTCCAGAGTTACAGTGTAAGCGTCCAAGCAGGGGGCAGACTCCCCCTACTTGTCGAGATCGGCTTTTAATGGATTGGCCCCGAATTTCTCTTTCCAGAGTCGCGGTATCAATTCCCTGATATCACGGGCCGGGTGGAGGCTGATGCGTTGAAGCACATCAACCAGGTATTTGTAGGGATCAATGCCCGCCAGGAGGCAGCTGGTGATCAGCGCCTGGAACACGGCAACATTGTCTGCGCCTTCTTCTGTCCAGCAGAACATCCAGTTCTTTCTTCCCATCGGGATGCAACGAAGGCCACGTTCAAGATGATTGGTGTCTATCGCTACCGTTGGATCGTTCAGGTAAACCTGAAGCTCTTTTTCCCGCTTGTGAACATAGCCCAGTGCCTTGCTCAGAGGGTTGTCGGGAACCAGGTCAAGCCGTCTCAGCTGTTCCCCGTTCCACTCAAAGAACTGGTCAACCAGGGGTTTGGCTTTTTGTTGGCGATAATCACGCAGTGTATCGCCTTCCAGCCCCTGACGACGGATGTCATCTTCAACCTTGTACAGTGCGCCGATCTGTTTCAGGGCTTCTTTGGTCGCTTCGGGTTCCGCTTTTTCTGACTTGACAAAATAACGTCGGCTGTGTGTCCAGCACTCGGCATGAGTGATCTTTGGGTATTTCGAGCAAAGGCTATTTCTTCGTGGTCGCCATAAAAGCACCAGAAGTAGCCTTTTTCCATTTTACCCTTGCATTTCAGCCCGGCTTTTGACGGTGTTTCATCCAGTGCCAGGGTGTGACTTTCAAGGCAGCTATTCAGTACTTCATGGGCGACAGGTTGTAACAACTGTCCAGCACGCTGCTCCAGATTGGTCAGCGCAATGTGAAGGTGGACAGGCAGATATTGCGGGAAAGGCAAAAAGCTTTCTGGCTGACGCCGCTTTCCCGCTGTTGATCGATGAGGGCTTGCCACTGTTGAGCAGTGCGGCGGTTAGGTTGTTTTTGATTCACGGCTCGCTCCTGTTTTTGAAACAGGGGTTAGCGTGGCAGGCAGGTGATGGGTTTTGAAGACGTCCTTAAATAAGCGCTTACGTTGAATAAAGTGAAAGGCTCTCGGAGTAACCCATGGAGCCAGGAAGCAATGATTGATAATCCCTGTGGTGCGAAGCTTATTGACTGATCTTCCGTTTACGAGGCTGTCTACCCGTTGGCTTTGAGGCTTTGGCAGAATCAGACTTCCGGGCGCTGCTGGTTTTCTTCTTACCAGCAACCTTTTTTTTACCGGAAGCGGTTGGCTTACCCTTTTTAGCCGTTGTTTTGGTCGATTTCCTGCCTTTCGACTTACGACCGGATGGCTTGCCGTCTTCGGAAGAGCCTTTAGCGGATGAAGAGCCTTTAGCGGATGAAGAGCCCTTAGCGGATGAAGAGCCTTTAGCGGATGAAGAGCCCTTAGCGGATGAAGAGCCTTTTCCTTTTTTTGCCGCCTCTTCCGCAGCCCTGGCTTCTCTGAGCAGTTTTGCCTTGGCTGCTGCCGATTTAAATCGACTGCCAAGCGCGGCGCTTCCGGATGAGCGGGATTTTTTAGCAGAACCGGATTTACCGGAGGATTTTCTTCTTCCCGGCTTGCTAAGTGTTGACAGCAGTTCAAAGTCGATCTTCTTATCATCCAGATCCACCTTACTGACCATCACCTCCAGTTCATCGCCCAGGCCAAACCGGCGGCCTGTCCGCTCACCGCGCATGCAGTGATGGACGTTGTCGTAAATGTAATAGTCATCCGGCAGGCTGGTCACATGAACCAATCCCTCGACATAGACATCTTTCAACTCAACAAACAACCCGAATCCGGTCACTGAAGAGACAATACCGCTGAAGGTCTGACCAATATGCTGCTGCATATAGTCGCACTTCAGCCAGTCCATGGCATCGCGGGTTGCCAGATCAGCCCGCCGCTCTGTGGTGGAACAGTGCTCTCCCAGTGCCTGAATATCGCCGGCGTTATAGGGGTAGATGCGCTTTTCAGGTATGGGGCTGGCCCCCACACGAACCACATGCCGGGAGGGACTCTCTGAGCGGATAATATGACGAATCGCCCTGTGCACCAGCAGGTCAGGGTAACGCCGGATGGGCGAGGTAAAGTGTGCATAAGCCTTGAAGGCCAGGCCAAAATGCCCCTGATTATCACCACTGTAGACCGCCTGACTCATTGAGCGCAGTACCACGGTCTGAATCACATGGTAATCAGGACGATCTTTTACCGTAAGCAACAATGCCTGAATATCACGGGGGGTGATTTTTCCTGAGGGGAGTGCCAGACCCAGACTGCCAAGAAAACTGTTCAGGTTAAGCTTCTTCTCCAGCGTCGGCCCTTCGTGTACACGGTAAAGCCCCGGGAGGTTGTGCTTTTCCAGGAACTTTGCCGCACACACATTGGCACACAGCATACACTCTTCAATCAACTTATGGGCGTCATTACGCTCCCTGGGCACAATCTGCTCAATCTTGCGGTGGCGACCAAAAATAATCTGGGTCTCCACCGTATCAAAATCAATCGTACCCCGCTCTGCCCGTAAGGATACCAATGTCTTGTAGAGCGAGTACAGATGCTCAAGGTGAGGCACTAATGGCTGGTACTGTTGCCGTAGCTCCCGTCCCTCATCACTGAGGGACAACATATCCCAGACTTTGGTATACGTCAGCCGGGCATGGGAGCGGATAACACCCTCATAGAATTTGTAGCCGGAAATCTTGCCTTTGCCACTGATGGTCATTTCACAGACCATTGCCAGTCGATCTACTTCGGGGTTCAGGGAGCACAAACCATTGGACAGCACCTCTGGCAACATGGGAATCACATGCCCCGGGAAGTAAACTGAGGTCCCCCGGTTAACCGCTTCCTTATCCAGGGCCGAGCCTGGTTTCACATAGTGGGAAACATCGGCAATCGCAACAAACAGTCGCCAGCCGCCGCCTTTTTTTGACTCACAATAAACCGCATCATCAAAATCACGGGCATCTTCACCGTCAATAGTGACAAACGGCGTTGCCCGTAAATCGACCCGGCAATCTTTGTCCGACTCTGCGACCTCAGTGGTAAAACCCTTGCACTGTTTTTCCACCGCTTCCGGCCAGTCATGGGGAATATTATGGGTGCGAACAGCAACCTCGACCTCCATACCGGCATCGGCTCTGCCACCGAGAATTTCCTTAACAATGCCCATAGGCATGTTGCGACGGCCGGGCTGCCGGGTAATTTCCAGCAGAATGTATTGTCCCTCCGTGGGCATCAGCGGGCCCGGCTGAACAATAATCTCCCGGCTGATACGGGGGTTTTCAGGCACCATAAAGGCCGCACCAGACTCGGTATAGTAGCGACCGACAACCTGTGTCGTATTTCTCTCAATCACCTCAACCAGCTGACCTTCCCTGCGGCCACGATGATCGACACCAGATTCACGCACAACCGCACGGTCACCATCAAACAGCTGGCGCATCTCACGGGGGGAAAGGTAGAGATCTTCACCACCACCATCCGGCATTAAAAAGCCAAATCCCTCTTTATTGCCCTGAACAACCCCTTTAATAAGATTCAGCTTACTGATCAGGGCAAAGGCATTCTTGCGATTTTGCAGCAGCTGACCATCGCGGATCATCGCCTTAAGGCGGAACATCAGCGCTTCCTGCTGTTCTTCGTCGTTTATACCCAGTGCACGACATAACGCCCGATGGCTGACCGGAGCCCCTCGCTGCTCAAGGTATTCCATAATGTACAGACGACTGGGGATCGGGTTTTCATAGCGCTCTGCTTCGAGAGATGCCTGACTATCCTGGCTTTTCCACCCTTTTGACATGGGCTTATTGCACCTCTTTTATGGCGTATGGCAGCCCGGGGCTGCCTGGTGAAAATGAAAATCTACTATCATGATATCTTTCTTCAAAGGCCATGGAGGGGGGAGAAGTCAACATTGAATCCATTCTGTATTAGTACATGCATCAGACTATTAATGCAAAGGGAGAAAGTGAAAAGAGAGCATAACAGAAGAATAGCTGATCTCAGTGTTATCCCAAAACAACCGGCGGCAACAGTGAATGCAAGCCGGATCCCTGAAGGCAAATCATATTTCCCCCGGACAGAAAAACGGCTTGAGACCGGGAACTTATTGACTGGCAGGCAAGTCAAAGTCTTTGATTGCTGGAACTCCGGGGTTTGCAAAGACCAATCCCGAAACATCATAAATTCAACGAAGTCAGAAGCATGATACACAGTAGCAGCCCTGCCCCCTCCCCCATCCGGACTGGCAATCAATCGTCAAATGCCACTGATGCACCACCGTATCAAGCAACCCGGCGGACTTTTCGTCAGAGGCTCACCCTCCGTTGCCATCAAGCCATTAACTTGATTTCTCTGAAATTCAAGAGTCGAGAAACGATATTGTTAAGGGCTGCGGCAACCGGTGATGTGCCACTGATCAGACGCCTTGTTCGCCACCACCATATAGTTTCCAGTAATACTGTTGGGGTAGAGCTGGAAGATGCGGCAGCCAAAGCGGCGGCACACGGCAAGGCAGAAGCACTGGAATTATTGCTTGAGTTTGGGGCCTTTCCGAATAATGCCTTAGCGGGTGAAAATTTGCTGATCCCCCCAAAAAGAATGTTTGATGAGCGGGGAGGCCATCGCCAGCATCATGTTACAGAAAAACTGACACCAGAAATAGTTAGAATATTGCTTAATAATGTTCATATTTTCCCTGAAGTCACCATCAGGCTTGGGGATACCGAGGGCCATTATCTTCATTTTACTCCAAAGGAATTAATAAACAGCAACCCTGGCAATAAGAACAGGGAAGAAATCTGTAAAATGCTTGTCAGTCACGATCAGGTCGATGTGAACACGGAGATATCTTTTTACCAAACGGGTGCGTTCGCTCTATCCAGCAAAGTAGATAATCAGAGTTTTTATCAACATCCACGAAGCACTTTCATACACGTAAATTTTCTTGGCCAGACCCTGATGTTTGATAACTTCGGCCTGGCTGAGCATCTGCTTACAGACCAGACTCTGGACCCCGGCTTACCTATTGGCACTGGAGCCGCTGAAAACCTGCTGATTATTTTTATGGACAAATACTCTAAAGGATGTTTTCACAAATTAAACCAGCGTTTTGATATTTTACTCAACGCTCTGAGGGACAAAATTGCCAACTCTAATGCCTTTCGCAACCAAGTTTTGGCAAGTGAAAACAAGCTGTTCAAACAACAATTTCTCACACTGTTTGCTATCAGGCACCAAGACAGGTATGACCTATCACCTGCTGATTTTCAACATCTTAACTGCGATCAACTAAACGATAAAATCCTGGACTTATTTTTGAACATATCTTACGAAGCTCCGCCCGATTATCACCGTCTTTATCCAAATCCACCACCGGGTTATGACTCTTAAAAACGTTAAGCCTGATGCTTGATTTATTCAGCAATGGCTGAAATATGACACCCAACAGAACTTCCATCCGGTAGATTTTTGTAAGGTTTGAGAGTCTTTTTGAGCAGTTACACTCCACTCATTTTTGAACAGCTGCACTATTTTGACGATCTGCCAGTCGCTTCGAGTCATCTCTAATGAGACCCGGTGCCAGCCCCAAAACCAGGATTTTTTTTGCAGTTAACGATCAGAACTTTATGTGTTTCAGCTTCACCAATTAAATCAAGCCACTTTGAGATAATGATTACTGTGTTTTGCTGAATTAACAGCCAAAGCAAAGTTCATTGATCAATTAGACAAGGTTAACCCGGAAAGGTTCACTGAAATACCGTTTTGGAGCGGGCTTCCAGCAGTGCAGAAGTTCAAGTCAAAACCACAACTACTGCCAATATTTTACCTAAGAGCCGATTTATCCAATGATAAACCGGCGATTTTTTCACAGAGGCCAATCCTGATGATCAGGCAAACGGCTGACGCAGAACGATAGTTTCTACACGGTCCGGTCCGGTGGAAATAATATCAATCGGTGCACCAGTTACTTCTTCAAGACGCTTGATATAAGCCAGCGCATTGGCAGGCAGCTCATCAAGGCTCTTCACACCAAACGTTGACTCACTCCAGCCCGGCATCTCTTCATAGACTGGCTGAACCGACTCGTACTCTTCAACATCAACAGGCGTGGTAATGGACTCACCATCAGCGTTCTTGTAATCCACGCAAATGCGGATTGCTTCCAGACCGTCAAGCACATCCAGTTTGGTCAGGCAGAGGCCACTGACCGAGTTGATCTGAATAGCCTGTCTCAGGGCTACGGCATCAAACCAGCCACAACGGCGTGGACGACCGGTCGTAGCACCGAACTCATTACCGACTTTGGCCAGATGGCGGCCATTTTCGTCATCCAACTCTGTCGGGAAGGGACCTGAACCCACACGGGTGGTGTAAGCCTTGGTAATACCCAGTACATAATCCAGGTACAGCGGACCAAAACCAGTTCCCGTAGAGGTACCACCTGCGGTGGTGTTGGATGACGTGACAAACGGGTATGTGCCGTGGTCGATATCCAGCAGAGAACCCTGGGCACCTTCAAACAGAATGTGGTCACCACGCCCATGATGCTCATGCAGGCGGTCTGATACACGATCAATCATCGGAATCAGTTCCCTGGCCATGGCCAGTGTGTCATCCAGAACAGTCTGGTAATCTACGACTTCTGTCTTGTAGTAGTGCTGCAGGGCAAAGTTGTGATAATCCATCACTTCTTTCAGCTTTCTGGCAAAACGTTCAGGGTGCAGCAGATCAGCAACACGTAAACCTCGGCGAGCTACCTTGTCTTCGTAGGCAGGACCGATACCACGACCCGTCGTACCGATTTTGGCTTCGCCACGGGCCAGCTCACGGGCCTGATCCAGCGCCACATGGTAAGGCAGAATCAGAGGACAGGCGGGACTGAGTTTCAGGCGCTCACGCACAGGAACACCGGTTTCTTCCAACTGCTTCATCTCTTTCAGCAACGCTTCAGGAGAGAGCACAACACCGTTACCGATGTAACAAACCACATCTTCCCGCAGGATTCCGGATGGAATCAGGTGCAGAACGGTTTTCTCACCATTAATAACAAGGGTGTGTCCGGCATTATGGCCGCCCTGGAAGCGAACTACAGCTTCCGCCTGCTCGGTCAGCAGGTCGACAATCTTGCCTTTACCTTCATCACCCCACTGGGTGCCAAGTACGACAACAGTCTTACCCATGGAATCGGTCTCTTAGTTTCAATGCAATTTATAACGGTTCAACCAACCATTCGCCGTCACGGCAGATCAGCTGATGGTTGCACCCCATGCCCGCTGCTTCTGTCGCTTGCCCGGGCAGCTGGCGAACTACCCGTTCCCCCTGCCGACGCAGGGACTGCACCAAGGCAGCATCTGCACCAACAGGCGCAAAAATGGTCTTGCCTTCGGTACAGTCATCTGTACTTTCTGTTTTCAGTTCCAGCAACGCCTTAAGCTCCATAAGCGTCTTGAGGTCAGTGCTGAAACCGGTCGCAGGGCGTGATCGGCCGAAGACTTCACCGATCCCATCATAGCGCCCGCCTTTGGCGATTGCCTGCCCCTGACCGGGCAGATAAGCCGCAAAAACGACACCTGTATGATAGTTGTAGCCCCTGAGTTCGCCCAGGTCGAAATAGAAGTCAGCACCCGGATAGAGACTGGTAATCTCTCTGGCAATCAACCCGAGTTCATCCAGAGCAGTGGCGACGCCCTCAGGACCATCAGCCAGCTCACCCCTGGCCCGTTCCAGTATTTCCGGACCACCGGCCAGATTGGGCAGGCTTTTCAGCATTCGGGCAGACCCTACACTGATATCCCACTGATTGACCAGCTGTTCAACCTCAGAGATCGCCTTGCGCTGCAAGGCATCAAAAAGCGCCAGCTCCTGATCACCGGATAGTCCGGCCTGAGATGCCAGCAAACGGTAAATCTGCACATGCCCAAGATCCAGACTGACTGAGTCGGCCTCCACCTGAGCCAGGGTTTCCAGCATCAGGGAAATCACTTCCAGGTCACTTGCAACGCCAGAGTGACCATACAGCTCTGCACCGATCTGGATGGGTGACCTTGAAGCCCCGAGGGAAGCGGGGCGGGTATGAAAGACACTGCCTGAATAACAAAGTCTTACCGGCCCATCCACTTTCAGGGTATGGGCATCAATTCTGGCTACCGCCGGTGTTGTATCTGCCCTTAATCCCATGGTTCTACCAGTCAGCTGATCGGTTACCTTGAAGGTTTGCAGATCCAGGTCATGACCGACACCTGCCGTCAGTGACTCAATAAATTCCAGATGGGGAGGAATCACCAGTTGGTAACCCCAGAGGTCAAACAGGTCGAGTATGTCGCGCCTTAACTTTTCAGCACAACGGGCCCTGCCGGGCAGAATTTCCTCAATTCCATCGGGCAGCAGCCAGCGATCAGCGACGGTCATAACAGCCTCTCTTATTGTTACTGTGGAAGTTTTTTCTTCGCTACCTGCCCACACCCGGTGCTTGGCAAGTGTCCAGAGCGAAGTGGCTAACTATTGATCAGATACAGTAAAGCCACACCCACCAGCATGCTGATCAGACCGGCCATTCTAAGTTGCCGGTCAGCAATGTCAGCCAGCCGACGCACTAACTGTCGCCAACGCTGTGGGTAAAGAAATGGCACAACGCCCTCAAGCACCAGCATCAGGCTGAAAGCAATCAACAACTGCTGCGCAAAGTCCATTGTCCATTCTCCGCTGTTTAGATCCCGACGTGGCCACACGTTCAATGAACCCACACACGAAAAAACCGGGCGAAGCCCGGTTTTGATAATATTACCACGGTTTTTTAACGCTGACAGCAAGAGTTCATTATTTGCCTTGCTTATCGTGATTAAAATAGCGGAAGAAATCACCTTTTGGTTCTATCAGCATGACATTACCCGTCTCTCCGAAACTATCTTTGTAGGCCTGAAGGCTACGATAGAAGGCATAGAATTCCCGATCCTGCTGATACGCTTTGGCATAAATCTCAGCTGACCTGGCATCCCCGTCACCGCGGATCATTTCAGACTGACGGTAGGCATCGGCCAGAACCACCTGCTTTTCACGGTCGGCATTGGCCATGATACCTTCTGCCATCTCCTGACCGCGGGAACGATAGTCCTGAGCCTCTTTCTCACGCTCGGATGACATCCGCTCAAATACCGAGTCACTGACCTGGGGAGGCAGGTCAATCCGCTTGATACGTACATCCATAACACTAACCCCCAGCTCATCCTGGGCAACTTCATTCAGCGTAGTGGTCAGCTCTTCCATCATCTCATCACGCTGGCCGGACACCACTTCGTTCAGAGTGAGGCTACCAAACTGGTTCCGCATGCTGGACTCAGCACGCTGGGCAAGCAGGTTGCTGGCACGGAATACATCGCCTGCCGTTGCACGGTAGAAGTCGTAGACGTTGTGAATGCGCCACTTGATGTAGGAATCCACAATCACGGCCTTCTGCTCAAGGGTCAGGAAGCGCTCGGATGGCACATCCAGAGTCTGCAGACGACCATCGAACACCTTAACCTTGTCAACCAGCGGGATTTTCACATGCAGGCCCGGAGGAATACTGTCACGTACTACCTGACCAAAACGAAGTTGCACCGCCCTCTCCCGCTCGGAGATAACGAATAAACTTCCCCACGCCAGTATTACAACAACCAGAGAAATAATCAGTCCAGTGAAGGCTTTCTGACTCATCGACTTACCCTCCCCCCACTGACTCGCGAGCTATTGACGCGTTTATTCAATTCTTCTGTCACCCGGGTGGTAATCTCGTTTAATTCCTGGGCAGATAACTGTCTGGATGGCACTTTGCTGCTACCATGGGACTGTGTCAGTTTATCCAGCGGCAGATACATCATGTTGTTGCCACCTTCAACATCCACCAGTACCTTGCTGGATTTACTGAACACGTCTTCAATCGCCTCAATATACAGACGCTCGCGGGTTACTTCAGGTGCCTGCTGGTACTCACCCAACAGTTTCACGAAACGATCCGCTTCACCCTCTGACCTGGCGACTACCTCATCACGGTAACCGTTGGCACTCTCAATAATACGCTGAGCCTGACCACGGGCTTCCGGAATGATCTTGTTGGCATACACCTGGGCCTTGTTCTTGGCCCTTTCTTCATCCTCACGGGCGCGGATAACGTCGTCAAACGCTGCCTGCACTTCTTTAGGAGGATGGGCGCTCTCAATGTTTACCTTGGCAACATTAAGACCGGTACCGTAGCTATCCAGATAAGCCTGAAGGCGATCACGCACTTCGATACCCATCACCTCACGACCTTCGGTCAACACCTGGTACATCTCGGAGCCACCGACAACATGACGCAATGCACTCTGTGTCGCTTCTTCCAGACTGACCAGCGGCTTGGCAACGTTAAGAACATAGTGCTTGATATCATCAATGTTGTACTGAACCGACATGGCCACCTCGACGATGTTCTCGTCTTCGGTCAACATTTGCTGCAGAAGGTTATAGGTCCGAAGTTCAGTCACCCGTTCCTGAAACTTGGTTTCAATGGGAGGGAAGTACATATGCAGGCCAGGGCCGACCGTCTCTGCATACTCACCAAAGCGCAGGATGACAGCCTGCTCTTTTTCATCAACGGTATAGACCGCATTCCAGATGTAGGCAGCAACAGCGAGTATCAGGATGCCAATAAAAATACCGGAAGAGGAGCCTGCCTGAGCACCACCACCGGAGCCACTACCGCCTTTGCGGCCTCCCCCAAACATGGAATTCAGTTTTTCCTGAAATTTGCGAAAAGCATCATCCAGGTCCGGTGGTCCTTGCTTATCGCCTTTGTTACCACCGCCCCATGGATCCTGGTTGTTTCCACCCGGCTCGTTCCAGGCCATATATGTCTCCGTAGAGTCAGCATCAGATTGAATTTTGGTTTGAGCATCCCTGTTACTGGGGACAACAGGCGATTAAATCCATTGCCGGTCCATCAGAGGATGTGCATACCATAGTTACCTACAGACCTTGAGAGTCCCAGGTATGACATGACGTCGCAGGATAAATTTCCAGAGCAGTCATCAACTTCCACTTCGCCCTTCACTGCAACACAGGAGCGTAAAAAATGCAATGTATCCGTACCGTCCGGAATCCTGACCAGCCTTTACAGGCACTCAATAAGACGTACCCGGTAAAGATAGTTCCTGAGCCAGATTGTAGAGTTTGGATAGCGAATAGCGCAAGCCGAATTGGTAAAGACCGCAACGGATTTTCTTTACAAAGACAAAATCAGAGCTGTTTCGCCCAAATTTCATCCATCTGTCCTGATGAAATATTTTGTCCAGCCAGGAACGCTTTTTATAAATTGGCGGCTACAACGTTTGACCACATAAAATACTGTTACTGGCACACAGCCAGCAGAGGCAGCAAGAGAGTAATAATGAAGATAAAAGACGTCGTACGTACCGACCTGAATCAACACGTACAAACCACAGGAGCTTAAAGCATGGAATTAAAGCAACTCTCGCTCAGACCTTCCTGCTTGGAAAGGCGCTCAAAGTCAGACTTTGGCAGGCGAATATCCAGTACCACATCACCACTATCGGAGTAGGCTTCAGATTGGATAGCGCCGAGTTTATAGAGACGGGCACGAATGCGTCCCTGGGCAGGTTTCAGGGTTAACTGTCCCTGCAGCATATCATCGGAAAGCAACTCTTTGATGGCGTCCTGCAGCAGGTCTGCACCCGCACCGGTCACTGCGGAAACCCAGACTCGCACAGGACGCCCTTCATCATTGCGCTGGATTTTCGGCTCTACCCCCTGTAACAGGTCAATTTTATTATAGACCTCCAACTGTGGCACTTCATCCGCATTGATCTCTTTCAGTACTGAATGAACCTGATCCATGTTTTCCAGACGCTCCGGATCATGGCTGTCAATAACATGCAGCAGAAGATCAGCCTGACGGGTTTCCTCAAGCGTTGCCCGAAATGCCTCCACCAGCTTATGAGGCAGGTGACGTATGAAACCCACCGTATCAGCAAGTACGACAGGCCCGATATCCGGCAAATCAATTCGCCGCAGCGTTGGGTCAAGGGTGGCAAACAATTGATCAGCCGCATAAACCACAGACTCGGTCACGCGGTTAAACAGTGTCGACTTGCCAGCATTCGTATAGCCAACCAGTGATACTTGGGGAACCTCTGCCCGCTGTCTGGAACGTCGCCCCTGCTCCCGCTGCCTGCGTACCTTTTCCAAACGGCGGCTAATGCTTTTGATACGCGCCCTGAGAAGACGACGGTCGGTTTCCAGCTGGGTTTCACCCGGTCCTCTCAGGCCGATACCACCCTTTTGTCGTTCAAGGTGAGTCCAGCCGCGAACCAGTCGTGTACTCATGTGTTGCAACTGAGCCAGCTCAACCTGAAGTTTACCTTCAAAGGTTCTGGCACGCTGGGCAAAAATATCCAGAATCAGTCCCGTACGATCAATAACCCGGCATTTCAGCTCTTTTTCCAGATTACGTTCCTGGCTTGGAGAGAGGGCATGATTAAACAGCACAACATCGACATCGTGCAGGACAACCAGCTGACGGATTTCTTCAACCTTGCCGGGACCGACAAAGAAACGGGGATTGGGATGTTTGCAGCCTGCGGTAATAAATGCGGCAGACTCAACGCCAGCGGAGCGTACCAGCTCCATAAATTCCTGGGGGTCTTCCCGCTCACGCTCATCGTTCAATTCCAGATGAACAAGAACTGCGGTTTCACCACCCTCATGGCGGTCAAAAAACAAATAGATCTCCTAAACAGCCACGAACCGCAGGAGCTGGGAACCAGCTAACAGAAACCTGAAAACAAGACTGCGCCACATGGCTCATTTTTAAAATAAATATAAACACCCAAAGGCACCTCAGGTGCCTTCAAGATGCATCAACAGAATTACTCATTCTCAGGCTGATCAGTACCCTGCATCGGCAAACGAACCGGACGGCTGGGAACGACAGTTGATACAGCGTGCTTGTAAACCATCTGGCTCACTGTATTCTTGAGAAGAATAACGAACTGATCGAAAGACTCAATCTGCCCCTGAAGCTTAATACCATTAACCAGGTAGATAGAAACCGGCACGCGTTCTTTACGCAGCACATTCAGGTAAGGGTCTTGTAGAGAATGCCCTTTTGACATTTCTGTACTCCTTTTAATTCTCGGGTTTTTGAATAGCCTTTTATCACTTTGGGGAGGACTATTCGCTGGACCGGCTGTGCCAGTACTCATTGTTCAATATATGTACAGCCTATGAAATGCCGACTCACATTAAGCTAACCCAACACCGCACTCAATAAGTAATACTAGCTACTCCCACCAGTCCTGCCGGAACAATTAGAGGTTCTAAGGTACTACTTTATTAAGCAATAAGTCTTAACAGCCAATGGTTTATGGAAGAAAGTTACATTTACACCCCGGGCATTCCTCAGGGCTATGCACTTTACCTCATGACTATAAAATACATTGATGCTATTTAAGGGCACCCTCCAAAACTTTCAAGGCATCACCCGGCAGGTTGTTGGAAAACGTATCAAGCCAGTGAATATCAGGCCAGCTTCTGAGCCAGGTTAACTGTCTTTTAGCCAGTTGTCGGGTCGCAATAATACCTCTTTCGACCATCTCATCGTAGCTTAGTTCCCCAGCCAGGTACGACCAGGCCTGACGATAACCAACGGAACGGACAGAAGGCATGGCAACATTCAGGTCCCCACGCTGATAAAGCCGGGCTGCTTCCTCCAGAAAACCTTTCTCCAGCATCATTCTGAAACGCATTGCAATGCGTTCATGGAGCACAGAACGATCTTCTGGAGCCATCGCCAGGCTGACAATACCATAGGGTAAACGTTGCTCTTTCTGCTCCCTGTGCCATTGAGAAAGCGGTTTACCTGTCAGCTCATAAACCTCCAGGGCGCGCTGCAAGCGCTGGGTATCCGATGGTTTGATTCTCAGTGCCGCTTCCGGATCAACGCCTGAGAGCTGCTGGTGTAAAAATGCCCAACCCTGCGCCCGTGCGCTATCCAGCAGCCGTTGACGAACTCCGGCATCGGCAGCGGGCATGGTCGCCATACCGTCCCTGAGCACCTTAAAGTACATCATCGTACCACCAACCAGCAGAGGTATTCTCCCACGGGCGGTGATATCGGCCATCAACGCCAGGGCATCCCGTCGAAAATCGGCGGCTGAATAAGATTCCGCCGGATCAAGAATGTCGATCAGGTGATGAGGCGCTTCCACCAGAACCTCAGGTTCCGGCTTGGCAGTGCCAATATCCATCCCTTTATAAATAAGTGCCGAGTCAACACTGATGATCTCAAAAGGCAGCTCTTTGCTGAGCGCTACCGCAAGGTCAGTTTTGCCTGAAGCGGTAGGACCCATCAAAAATACAGCGGGAGGAAGCCGCTTTTCCTCATGCGCGGACATAGGAGAATGTGTACCTGAAAATAATAAAAATGTGATTCTATAGGGAAGGTCTTTTTTTGCAATGCAGGGAGACCAGATATTTTATTTTTTCAAAAGCCAGACTGATCTACCTTAGTTGCAAACAGTCCGGGATAATTTTATCGGAAAACAACTGCGCTAATACTTCATTCAGGTCTTTAGAATCAGAAATATCATTCAAGGCTTGTTTTAATTCTACTGCCCCCTGGTTCAAATTATCGATAAAACTACCAATTTCATAAGCAGTAAGATGATCAAATAAATTTCTCCAGCCAGGTGCCAATATCAACTCCCCGCCACCTATACAATCAAATCCTGTATTATCACACCCCCCCTCGAACTTATAAACACTACCATCCTTTAATTCGCCAAACATGATCCAGTTTTCTCCTTCATTTTCACCCTCATGATATGAGAAGACTTTGTCAATCTCCCTGCACTCAGTTGTGTATTCGACCATACCGGGCTGTGGTGTCCCCCGGGTTTCCCAGGAACCCAAATCAGATAAATAAGAAGACCATGCATAATCACCCTCCCAGAACGAGCCGTCAATTTCCACCGGAGTAAACACAATATTTCTCACCTCCTCTTTAGTGCTGAAAAATAAAGGCCTGCATTCTGAACTGCTTACTAATGAAGCACCCAATCGGCGAAGGTCATCAAGTCCAAGGTATTGAATTAATCGTTCACTGATGTCTTGATTATTTAATACCTGAGAATAAACATCTTCTTTCAGTGGTAATTCATTCTTAACTACCTTGGCATCCATTATTTTTAGATTACCTGTGTCCGATGGCTCCTCTGTATCCACTTTACTTTGATTGGTGGTATTCGTAATGGATAACGAGTTTAATGTATTAGACAATGATGCAAGATCCATAATATTACCCCTCTTCTTGACCCGACAACCTTTTTCCGTCTGAAATTGCCATAAAAAAGTGTCCAGCAGAGCATCGTTAATCCAGCGATTGACGGTTGGCTAAAACACCAACGTAATATCTGATCCGTATCTGAACCAGGGAGAAAACGGTACAGAGCAGTCTTATATTTTAATTCATGAATCAAAGGCAGATAATTGACACTCTATGATGGTAGGAAATTCAAAATTTGCCAGAAATTTTTCTGGAAATGCTGCCGCTTTGTTCATTTATTGACATTTATCGGCTCTACAGTAGGGGCCCCTTATTTGCTCATTGTTATGCACCGTCATACATTACGAACTCTGAACTCGCCCCCTTTAGGCAAGCCGAAAAATTTATAGAACAAAAACGATTAAAAAAAGTGTGCAAACTATCGAACAAATTGACCGATTTTCCGGGTGCCTGTTGGCAGGTTCCGTGAGAGATGCTTTAGGTGCACCGATAGAGTTTATGCGTCGTGAAGACATCATTGCCCAGTTTGGTGTTGATGGCATTCAACGGTATGCAACTGCTTATGGACGTGTTGGGGCGATTACAGACGACACCCAAATGATGCTTTTTACTGGTGAGTGATCGCTTAGAGCTGTCGTTAGAGCTGAAAGTAAAGGAATGTGTTCTGTAGAAGCGGTTGTTTGTCATGCTTACCAACGCTGGTTAAAAACTCAGGGAGAAACCAGCCCTGCAATGGAACGAATGGAACCACAATTTGGCGACGGCTGGTTGGCGATGGCTGGCTAATGACTTTCCCTGCCTTGTTCTCAAGACGAGCTCCCGGAAATACCTGCATTAGTAGATTGAAAAATATGCAGTCTCTTGGAGACTACACTGCAATTAGTTAAAGCGGAACTCGGCCTTTACTCATTTCATGAGGAAACACTGCCGGCGTTGGAACAACCGGAGCAGTTGGCTCATTCTGAAGTCACCATTCCCGTGGCAATCTCACAACTCGGTGAAGGCTGGCTTGCGGAAGAGGCTCTGGCTATTGGGGTTTACTCGGTGCTCGTGAGTTCGAGCCTGGAAGATGCACTCATTATTGCCGTGAACCGTAGTGGTGACTCTGATTCTACATGCAGCAGCCCCAGAGTTATCTGGCCTTGTTTGCCAATGACCCGGGGCTGAAGTGGAACGTGAATCAACTGTTCCGGCAGATGCTTCAGGACAAGGTCGAGGTAAGTACTTAATAAATAGGGCGATAACCCAAAATTGAACTTTTGTATCAATTATGCATCTAAACGTAGAAATTGAAATTATTTAAGTAGAGGAAGATAACAATGAGTTCTATATCAGATATCGCTTCATCCATAGGCAGCGCCTTTAAAACAGTGTTTGATTGTGTCACTTACCCCTTTCGATGGGCATTTAATCGAACAGTTTCAGTACTTTCTTCCGTTAAAACGTATCTTTTTGGGTCATCTAAACCTGAGAACCAAAGCGAGGTGCCTAATGAAACATGTGTCAGCGAACGTTCAGTTGACAGTGTGTCAGAACCAACTGTAAGCACATCTACTTCCGCACCTACGTCAGAGCAGAACGAATTAAAAATTGCGAAAATTAAGGCTCTCTCAACTGATCTGATGGCAGCAGAGCAAAAAATCGACGGATTATCAGTATTTTTGCAAGAGCGGGATAATCAAACCGCTGAACAACGTTTTAATGTCAGACAGTTAGTTAACAAAGTTAATGACCTGAAAAATCTACACAGAATCGTTGAAGATCTGGACAATGGTGCCGTTATTTCTCCAGTTGATGTCAAAAGTAAAGTAGAAGATGTTTTCAAAGTAATGAAGGAAGCTGTCGTGCTTATGCAAAAAGATACGTTGAAGACATTGTTGGATAAAAGGCGTTTAGAAAAACTTGATGGACTACTTATCAATATTGACAATGCAAAAGCCAAGCTTAGAGAAATACAGTCCAGCAAAGCTTGATATGGCAAGTATTTTCCGGACACTACGCAGCCCTGACAAATTTTTGTTTATGAGAAAATAAAGGACACCTAAAAATTTGACTAATTTGTTTTTCAAAAAGAAAGACCCCAGATTTTATCGTTCAACTTACGGGCAAAAAGGCTGACCTCGACAAACCTGCGTGAGTTTAAAACAAAATAAAGGACACCCAAAAAATTAACTAATCGGCCACACCATCCATTTTTCCTCAGGAGCCTTTTAAGGGCATTAAGCACATATACCCAGTAACCAGTAACCAGTAAAATAACATGACGACCGCCCGAAAAAACTATGAACATATTTTCACTCACCATGGGCATTTGTGCTCTTCGTGGTTCGATCTTTAACTTACCCAAGCGGGGGAGCAGGCGTTTAATGTCTACCCTAAGAGTACCAGTTAGCCTGTCTGTCAGATAATCCCAAGTGGTCTTCCTGCATGCAGCCAGCACTGGGCATGGTCGTATACATCAAATTGCTGAGCACCCTTGCTGAATGCGACGGTCTGACGATTGAATCCATGATGAATCAGGCTGCCGTACAATACGCTTTCGGTGGCTTTTTGCTGTAACCTCGGACCATCAAGGCCAATATCTTTCATAAACTCTTCCCTCGACTCCCGGCTCAGAAAGTGAACATCAAGATATTGAGCCAGAGTCTTGCTCCGGTGTCGTCTGTCTGCAGATAACGGGATCCTATGGCCAGCAATTCATCTTTTTCAGCATGGAAGGCAATAGCCTTTGATTAACAGGCTACTGAGATGGATACACCGGTATCCCAGAGCAGTTCCAGTAAGAGCCCCTTATTTGCTCATTGTAATGTACTGTCGTACATTACGAACTCTGAACTCGAGCTCTTGAGGCAAGCCAAAAAAATTTATAGAACAAAAACAATTAAAAAAGGCGACACAATGAAGACTATTACCAAACTCAATCGAGTTGGCTATGCCATGGGGGACCTGGGCAACACACTGACCTTCGGTATGATGTCCACTTTCTTGCTGGCTTATTATACGGATGTACTGGGTATTACTGCCGCTGCAGCGGGGACGCTGTTTCTCGTTGCCAGAATCTGGGATGCGGTGAATGACCCGATCATGGGTGCTATCTGCGACAAACTCTTCACCCGCAAGCATACCGGGGACAAGTTTCGCAGCTTTCTGGTGAAAGGCAGCTGGCCTGTTGCCGTGGCAGCCATTTTTGTGTTTTGGGCACCACAGGGCCTGAGTGACTCACAAAAACTGATTTGGGCTTACGCCACCTACATTGTCTGGGGCATGGCATATACCTTTATCAATATTCCCTATGGTTCACTGGCGACGGTAATGACCAACGATAAAGGTGAGCGAGCCTCTCTTTCCGCCGCCAGAGGTGTCGGTAGCATGGCTGGCAATGTCGTAGGCAACATTGTCGTACCACTTTTCCTGTCGATTTTCGCTGATGACTTTGCCAAAGGTTATTTGTACTCTGCTGTATTCGTCAGCACTTTTGCCATGATCGCCTATCTTATATCCTATCGGCATACTGCTGAACATATACGACACGAGCCTTCAACCGAAAACATTAACATTTTTCAGGGCATCACCTCTCTGCGGAAAAACTCTTTATTTCTCTGTGTGAGTATATCTTCCGCATTTATGCTGGCAGCATTTATGGCCCAGAGTGCCATTACCTACTATTACCTGACTGAGAACCTGGATGGCCAACTGTGGTTCATATCCTTAAGCTCAGCGGTCAGTGTTCTTGCTATCCTTATCATTTCATCGTTTATCGGAAAGCTCGCCTTAAAGTTCGGTACCAGGAAAATTATGATTACCGGATTTTTGTTGGCCGGTATTACAGCGACCGTTTGCTTTTTACTGCCTGACTCTATTTATGTCATGTTCCTGTGGCTCTTTGTGGGCATTCCACTGATGCTACTTCCTAATTTGCTGATCTGGGCAAATGTATCTGACAGTATTGACTACAACTCTTACTTATCTGGTCAGCGTCAGGAAGGTGTCATCTATTCCAGCTATTCATTTGCCCGTAAGATGGGGCAGGCACTGGCAGGTTTCATCGCGGGTACGGGGTTATCTTTTATCGGCTACCAGGCAGAACTGGAAACACAGCCAGCCTCAGTATTGCTCGGCATCGATGCACTAATGTTCCTCTTGCCTGCTGTGGCGCTGTTTATATGTGCGCTTATCTACTTTGTGATGTGGGATGAATCCAAGATCAAATCAGCCAGTGAAAGTGACGCTGACTTGAGCGGACAACCCGCTTGATTTCTGGAACAGTTCAACTGGCAGGAGAAATCCATCAAAGCTCCAGAGAGTTTATTCATAATTAGCGTGATATTTTTGATATCCAGCAACAGTCATCTGAGTTTAGTGTTCACAGATATACCGATAGGCTGACTATCAGGGAAGTTTGCCGTGATATCTACCGAATGTTGCAATCCAACTATGAATTTTCGGGGAAGGCTGAACAAATGATATCCGAAGATAAGTTTATTTTTAGCCTTCTGAGTTTGCTTTCCAAAGCGGCATTGAAAAACAGGCTTAGAGACAGCTCCAATAAAGATGAAGTCTTTAGAGCCGCAGTTATTCCCTTTATTGATTACCTTAGTGACTTGGGGTTTCACCTGAAACACAACCTGTTGCTTTATCGGGTTTTTCGACAAATACAGGCTTGTCGCAAAAATATAGTCTGGTAACAAACCAGAGTTTTCTGGCTGAGAATGGCAGTCAGTCTCAATTGTCCGCCACAGATATTGGCTTGAGTGTGTGTGTACCTTTTCAAGTTAATAAGCCAAAGACCTCCTATTGCTGTCTTGGCTATAGTTAAGAAACTTCGGTCATCTTATTCAATTTAGAATCAGCTTTTTGTTGCCCTGACACTGAATCAATGGCTCCAGACAATGACCATATGAAAACCGTTTTTATTTTTCTACCCTTAACTGCTCGTTAGAGACTATTACATCGGGTTTGGACAAGTCCGCCAAAAACTTTTCAGGGACTTGTGAATCGGGTAAAGGTACGCCTTCCTGAAAAAACTTTTTAAGGACTTGTGGATCGGCTAAAGGTACGCCTTCCTGAAAAGACTGGAAAGGGACAGCCCCTACTACCTCAGCTTCATGCCTCCCCACAAAATCATATGTATTCGAATTTGAACCCGATTCTGACATGTAGTTCAGATCTGGTTGTTTGGCCACAGCGCCTTGACCAGTGCCAGGCAGAAGTCGCTTTCTCAAGCCTGCCGGGTAATCTTCCGATGGTTTTAGGCAGCAAGCGGCCACTACACATGCTTTCACCAATCTATAACTAAAACTGAAACAGAGTTCACACTGATCAGGTTGGATATCATCACTTGCTGCTTTCCAAACACCCGAGAAGAAACCTGTTTCGGTACTCTCAACGCGCATATAAACCTCCTGAATCCCGTCAAACAGGGATTGATATTATTATTCGTACTTATATATGACCTCTTATTTCTGAAAAGATTCAATAAAATGTATTCATTTATCTTTTTCGGGTAAAAGGGATAAAAAATAGCACCTTGTTAACGGTACTAAAGTACAAGTAATCTGTTTGTCACACATGCTTATCCAGTACATCATTTCGATGAGTTTGATGTGTACAATCTCCGTTCACCCTGAGCGCCCTTCGGCTCAGGATGCACGGACGAAGGGTGATTGGCACAGTCTTTATTCAGGGTATGGTATTTACGCCCTTCGACTCCGCTCAGGACGAACGGAGCCCGGGAGTCATTGATAGAAGGAACCCATCAATTACATTGAAACCATGTACCAGGAGGCTGTCCGAGAATAGGCTGCCCTACACGGCAACTGCTCCTGCGTTGCTCTAACTCCTGCATCCATGCGGCGACAGCAAATTGGTCTAAAAATCCGCTTTTGTTCGGCAAATAGCCCCGCTATTCACCTCACAAAACCGAATTTTTATCCTCAATTTTCTGCCGTCCTCGCTACGGGCCTAGACGGGCGCTATTCTCGGACAGCCTCCTATGTTGCCACTGTTTTCTTTCTTGGAATACCCAGGCGCTGGCGCCGCTCCCAGAGTGTTTTTCTACTGATACCCAGCTTCTGCGCAAGATCGGTTTCGGTCATCTGGTCCTGGTGCTCAAGCACAAAACGCTGGAAGTAGTCTTCCAGTGTCAGGCCATCCTGCAGCTCTTCGGCATCCTGACGGAACAGGGTCTGTTTCACACGAACGTCAATGTCCAGATTTTCCGGAGTGATGATATTGTCTTCGGAAAGAATGACACCCCGTTCGATGGCATGCTCCATTTCGCGAACATTCCCGGGCCACTGATATTGAGAAATGGCGGCCATGGTTTCGGGAGCCATTGAGAAGACTTCCAGACCCATTTTTTCACAGGTTTTGGCCAGCAGTTTTTCCGCCAGCATCAGGATATCATTGCCTCTCTCCCTGAGTGGCGGAATGCGCAGTTCCACCACTTTCAATCGATAGTAAAGGTCTTCACGAAACTCATTCTGTGCAGAGAGCTGGCGGAGATTCCGGTGAGTAGCGGCAATCAGTCGAACATCAACAGACTGTGACTGTACTGAACCGACACGACGAATTTCACCTTCCTGAAGAACGCGAAGTAGCCTGGCCTGGGCTTCCAGTGGCAGCTCACCGATTTCATCAAGAAACAGTGTGCCACCATTGGCCGCTTCGATCAGACCGGTTCTGGCGGCTGTAGCCCCGGTAAATGACCCTTTTTCATGACCAAAAAGCTCTGATTCAATCAGTGTTTCCGGAATGGCGGCACAGTTAACAGAAATCATCGGGCCATTAATGCGTTTACTGTTTTCATGGATGGCCCGGGCAACCAGCTCTTTACCGGTGCCTGATTCACCCTGAATTAATACCGTGGCATCGGTTGGAGCCACCTTCTGTATTTGCCGGAACAATAGCTGCATGGCATCACACTGTCCCAGAATGCCATTAAAGCCATCGCCGGAGAATGTCGCTTCATTAACACCCTGGTCAGGTGTGGAGTCAGTACTCTGAGCTGCCTGCTTTTCAATAGCTTCAGCCACGCGCTGAATCATCTCTGCATGATCAAAGGGCTTGGCAATATAATCGACGGCACCCTGCTTCATGGTTGAGACTGCCGAGTTCAGGCTGGCATAGCTGGTCATGATCAGTACCGGAATGCCATTGGCCAGGTTAATCATTTCAGTACCGGGCTTACCGGGAAGCCTCAGATCGCTGATGATCAGTGAGAACGACTGTTGTTTCAGAAAGTCTTCCGCTTCATGAACCGAGCCAGCCTCAGTAATACCATATCCTTGTCGTTCAAGAAGACGACGCAGTGACGATCGGATAATTTCTTCATCTTCAACAATCAGTATCTGGTCCTGACTCATGCCATGTCCCCATGAAATTCCAACGGCTGCTCCCCTGTGTCTGAAGTCATCACTGACTCAGTCTCGTAGCGTGGAAGCGAAATGATGAAGCAGGATCCCCGCCCTGTGAGCGGGTCCAGCGGACTCACCACCTGAATACTGCCAAAATGTTCTTCGATAATATTCCAGGTTAGAGCAAGGCCCAGGCCAGTCCCTTTACCCGCTTCTTTGGTGGTGAAAAATGGCTCAAACAGCCTTTCCTGAACGGCTTTGGGAATGCCATGCCCCTGGTCTTCAAAACGAAGGGTGACCGTGTGCTGGTTGGCTGTGGTGCTGACGGAAACAACTCTCTCCGTGTCCACAGTATCCACAATGTCAGAGCCTTCCTCTGAGGCATCGGCGGCATTTTTCAGCAGATTGATAAACACCTGTTGTAATTTTTGGCTGTTACCGCTAACGCAGAGGCCATCGATGCATAAATTTCGGAATACGATATTGCTGTTCTTATGGCTTAATTGCAACAGGCTAATGGCTTCCTGAATGGTGCTGAACACTTCTACGGGTTCGGCTACCGATGGAGAATCACCGTTATGCCCGTTTTGCTCTCCCCCTTTCTGACCGGAGTGAGCATAAGACACCAGTGTTTGCACAATGCGACTGACCCTTTGGGTTTGTTCCAGTATTTGCCGGGAACTCTGTTGTATATCCGGGTCCGATGATAGTGCGCTCATTTCCTGGGCAAGGCAGTCTATACCGGTAATCGGGTTGCCAATCTCATGGGCAACACCGGCGGCCAGCTGCCCGATCGACGCCAGTCGTTCACTGTGAAAAAGCTGTTCTTCCAGCATTTGGGTTTCTGTCTGGTCCTCCAGCAACATGACCTGATTACCGCCGGTACCGGAAACCGGTGCCTGAACAGCGGCTTTGTGCAGGCTGAAATAGCGGGTGCGGCCCTCCATTTCAACACAGTGCTTGTTCAGGTGATTGTCGGGGAGTTGCATAAAATCATTGAGGATCTGGTTCCAGGGAGCAGGAATGGTCTTCAGGGGCATCCCCAGAACAGCATCGGCAGGAATGCCGGTCAATTCTGCCATTGCCTGATTCCAGAGCATCACTTCGCCGGTGTTGTTCGATGGCTGCGATTCCGGGTGATCAACCGACGTGCTCTCCATGGCAGCGTCAATGGAGCAGACGGCCATGGGCAGGCTGTTCAATGTGTCCCGGTGATAACGTCTCAGGCTATCAAGCTCACCTGCCAGACCGGTCAGTTTTGAGTGATACGCTTCCAGACGGGATTCCATAAAATGGATATCTTTGGGGACGTAATCATTGTCTACATCCAGCGGTAAAAAGGAGTTAACGATTTCATGGGCAATGGTGGGTCCCATAAGCCCGGATAGATTATTCTCAATACGCTCCCTGAGGCGTCTCAGGGAGTGCGGACGGTTGTCGTCCGGTCTCATATTGAGATCGGTCAGGGCTTTATTGATTTCCGTCTGCGCCGCTACCGGCCCCAGAGGGGCGCTGAGCATCTCCTGGAATTCGTAGGAAGAGCGTGCCTTGGGGATTTTGTAGGGCTGCTGACGCACCTCACGAACCAGGCAGGCGGCCGCCGCGCTGCGCTCTTCATCAGGCATCCTGGTAAAGCTGGAGACCAGGTAGAACACCAGCACATTTACCACCAGTGATGAGACGGCAGCAATATACCAGCCATCGTTAGTGATGGTGCCGAAGTTGACGCTACGGATTGGGAACATCTCAAGTCCCATGGTTAAAGGCAGCATCAGGGTGAAGAACCAGACTGTGGTTCCGGACAGAATCCCGAGAATCAGCCCCTTATGGTTTGCCCTGCCCCAATAGAGCGTAGACAGGGTGCCGGGCAGTAGTTGCAGGGCTCCCACATAGGCGACGATGCTCAGGCTGTACATGTCCACCTCGTTATGCAACAGCCGGTAAAATCCATAACAGGCGAGGATCAGGGTAGCGATAATCAGGCGTTTTACGTTGGTCAGCCAGCGGTAGATGTTCGTCTGGACCTGGGCTGACTCGCCGGTCTGATAGAAGGTCTGATAAAGCGGCAGTATGACGTGGTTGAGCAGCATGGAGGACAGGGACAGTGAGGTCACCATAAACAGGCCACTGGCCGCAGAAAGTCCGCCTATATAGGCGATGATGGTCAACCATTGACTATCCACGGCATAACCAATAGCCAGTGGAAAGTACTCGGGCGGATAAGGACTCCCGATTTTGAGACCCGCCCAGAGAATCAGAGGGGTGGAAATACTCAACAGTAATAAAAAGAAAGGCAGGCCCCAGCTGGCTGTGAATAACATTTTTATGTCGCGGTTTTCGGCAAAGGTCATATGAAACATATGGGGCATAACCACAGCAGAGGCAAAAAACATCAACAGTGTTGTTCGCCAGGGACCATCTTCCAGATGAGAGTTCATCCCGATAATGACTTCGGAGTTTGCTTCAAGCCAGTGGTTTAATCCGGAAAAGCCACCAAACACTTCGACGATGACGACGCCGCCAAGCAGCGCCATGATCAGCAGTTTCAGCAGCGACTCAAAGGCAATCGCAACCACCAGACCATCATGCTGGCGGCGGCTGGCCAGGTGCCGGGTGCCAAACATCATGGTCAGTAACGTGACCATAATACAAAAACCGAAGGCCAGCTTGTCAGGGGAGGTGTCATCACTGAGCAGATAAACGCCGTCTGCCACGGCCTGTATCTGCAGGGCCAGCAGGGGAAAGGTGATAAACAGCAGCAGCAGGGTACTTAGCGTACCCGCCACGGGGCTCCGGAAACGGAAGGCCAGCACATCGGCCAGAGAACTGAGTTGATAGGTGGAGGTAATTCTTAAGATTGGTACCAGCAGAACAGGCGCTAATAAAAATGCGCCGCTCAGGCCAAAGTAAAAACCGAGAAAAACATAACCATCGTCGTGGGCAACCCCGATACTGCCATAGTAGGCCCAGCTACTGGCATAGATGCCCAGGGACAGAACATAGGTTGCCGGGTGATGAACCACTTTGCGTGGGATGATGCCTCGATCCGTCGCCCAGGCGCAGAGAAAAAGAACCGCCAGATAGGCAACACTGGCCAGAACGATATACTCCAGTTCAAAGCTCATCGCTGTTACCCCTGATCTGAAGGGTAAAGCCCGCGACAATCAGGATGAACCAGAGTATCCAGGGTTGATACCACTGTTCACCAAACGTAATCCACCAGCCCATGATGGCTGGAGAAAAAAGGTAAATACCGATCACCAGAAGCAGAACCAGGCGGTAGATATACATATTACGTCTGTACAGTTTTGCCGTTGGACGGACATGGTAATGGTTATATGGATAAACCGCAAAAGATTACTGGCATCCTGCATCTTCGATGCCCCGGAAACAGGACAAACCACCGCTGACGGCCCGGACTCCCTTTTTCAGGGCATGTTCTGCCCACTCCCGAATGGTTTTTCGCTGGAAGTTATCAACGGCATTGAACTTCATGTAGATAGGGGGGTTATCAGCATCTGTCTGAACTGCGGCCACAAATGCCCATGGCGCGTGAAAATATTTTGCGCCACCCTCAGGGATGAAAAATGGTTACGCAAAATATTTTTCACGGCAAAGGGAGCTTTGTTGAGTCAAAGATGGTGTTGCTGGTAAGCGAGGTTTGGCAACGACAGCAATTGCACTGGAATTCAGCTTTCCCTGATACCGGTTGCCCGGAACTTTACTGGGCTGACAAGGTCGTACTCTATTGTTGTCATTCCCAAACAATTTTCCAATTGGAAACAGGGAGGACCTCCAAACAAACCATGCAGTCACCTTCCTCCTCAGCAACCGCAGATACTCTATCCCAGTTAACATCCACTGAAGCTGGAAGAGACGAGCCGTCAACCAGCCGCAAACGCAAAAGAAAGCGGAGCATGGCAGGTCGCCAGATTGAACAGACCACAACGGGCACAGGAGCATTTCCACCGCATCAACAGCAACCTGAATCCGGGACCATTCCCCCCATAAAGCTCAGACGTGTTACTGGCAATAACTCGTGTATTGAGCGCTCTTCTTCGACTTCGGTTCAGGGTAATCCGGAGCCAATGGAGACTGACTCGGCCATGCCTGCTGACGCAGCTTCCACGCTTCCGGGCATAGCAATAAATCTACCAACAGACAGCGACAACAGGCCATTAACTGGCAATGAGCATACCTCAGAGATGGTGCAGGATATGCCAGTACCAATGGAGGATGTACCGCTCACTACAGAAATTAACAGTGAAACATCAATTTCAGAATTTTCTGTAAGCCAGCAAAATG
>NZ_JAGHQV010000410.1:0-650 GCF_017744175.1 Thalassotalea sp. G20_0
CTTTGCCCTCCTGCCAGCCCTCTTTCAAGCAGGGCAGGGTCAGGAAGGCCTTCACGTCCTTATCTTTCGGTAAGCCTTTGCCATGACACATGGAGGCTATTTGTTTCAAGCATGGGTTATCAGCAACCGACTGAATGTTTTCCTCGGGTACTTCTGCAAACGCCTTTATCTGAGTCTTCGAGCTGAGCATGCTCGTAAGGCAGCTGGTATTCGTAATCTGCCGGGTATTTACAGCTAAAAAGAACGTGTTAGCCTTAGCAAAATAACCTTCGAAAGTCTGATAATCTTTAACAATGCTGAAGTTTTTTAACTTGGAAAAGAGCGAGTGTGCGGGCGGCTTCCCCCTGTCTCGCGCTAGTTGGATTTTCCTGTCATTGAGGGTTTTCAGTAGTATCCCGGCATTCTTTAGTACTGCTTGTATTTCTTGATTATTTAAATGTATTCGTAGTTCATTTTGCTGGTTTAAAGAAAATTCTGAAATTGCTGTTTCACTGTTAATTTCTGTAGTGAGCGGTACATCCTTCATTGGTACTGGCATATCCTGCACCATCTCTGAGGTATGCTCATTGCCAGTTAACGGCCTGTTGTCGCTGGCTGTTGGTAGATTTATTGATATGTCCTCCCCCACAAGCGTGGAAGCTGCGTCAGCA
>NZ_JAGHQV010000411.1:0-648 GCF_017744175.1 Thalassotalea sp. G20_0
CATCGGTATTGAACCGGATAGCGTTGCCTGTTGACCAGCCGCTGCCCCAACCATCGGCTTTCAAGGTGAAATAAGGCACTCCCGCTTCCGGGTTAATTGGAGCGGTATCCGTTGTTGTGCTGCCGTTGGCTATGATCCCGAGCTTTTCCTCTACAATCTGGAAGGCAGTAGTGCTGGTAAAAATGATCGCCCACTTGCCGTATATGTCTCCCTTGTTGGTCACCTCTACCGGATAGTTGATGGTGTTGTATTGGGCCGTTGTCTGGTCTCCAACCCGGTTATCCGTCCAGTTTGGATCGCCGTTATCCCATACCTTCTGGCTGAAAAAGTTTTTTACTCTGGCCTGAAGATCGCCATAGACCACCGCACTGCTCACCGTGGTTTCGGAGGCGGGTAAATCCCAAGGCACCGGGGAGATAATAGACAGATCGCCATTAATCTGAACGTCGCTTAAAACGCTCATGTGCTCCACCATAAAAGTCGTCACCAAAGGAGCACTAATCTGCATTTCCACCTTACTTCGGGTAAAATCTATATATTCCGCTCCAGTGAAATAGGTAAAAGTCTCAACGGAATAATCAACGGCAGTAATACGGATAAACTGGCTGATTTTTTCATCCGGTGTAATCAGCTTATAGACCTCGCCAA
>NZ_JAGHQV010000412.1:0-648 GCF_017744175.1 Thalassotalea sp. G20_0
GTGATAGATAAATCGTTCAAGGCTTGCGCGAACAAGCGACTGTGGACTTCGTGAAGGTTACCATTACCCATCTCATCCCAGTAGTTTTGAGCAATTTCTAACTTTACATCCACCTGATTTCCAATTTGCATCAACGCAAGAATGTCATCAAATCGGGGGTCTAGCGTCGTCTCTTGAGCAAAATAGTAGGCAAGCTCATCCGGTCCGGCATGGTTAGAAAGGTACTCATTGTATACTGAGTGAACACTAGAGGGATGCTGACTGATCAAACGTTGCAACCACTTTACGTATTCAGCACCGTTTTTTGGGTACGCGTTGATCAGCTCTAAATCTATCAGCGTATGCTCTGCCGAGAGCATTGCGGCTTCAAGTTGCGCTGCCAAATCACGAATTAGCGGCTGTGTATCGGTGTTCAGGTTTTCGTAGCTAGGAACGACAAAGTCTTGGTTATATATCAGCTCAAGCGTTCGGTGAATCTCGGTCAACGCTGCCTGTTTCGATTCAGCGTCGTCTGGGTTTTGAAGTTTTTGTGCAATATCACACAGTTGTTTACCATACGCATAAAGTTGATGGCGGAAGCCAAAATTGGCATGCAAGCTCTGCCATACTTGCTCAGGCTGCTTTAGCAGTTCTGCTAACCATTCATCC
>NZ_JAGHQV010000413.1:0-648 GCF_017744175.1 Thalassotalea sp. G20_0
CCGGGCTTCACTCTGGCGTAACAGATACCGGATTAATTGTTCCCGATTCTCATCGGCCTGATCCTGCAATGGGTTTCTGGGCAGGCGGGTCATGGGTTTAACCTCCTATTGCGCCGGTGGGGTGAAAAAGGGCGTAACGTCCGTAACACAGGGTTAAAACCGCCCCCTACTCCTTGATATAGAAGGCTTTAGCCCGTTACGCCATAACCGTAACCCAGCGTAACCGAGCGGAACGGAGGGTGTAACAGCCCCATTTTCCAATGCCTGGAGAATCCCCTGACGTTCGTTTTGGCGTTACGCTGCCACCGTAACGGCGTTACGGGGTCGTTACGGTTTTGTTACAGAGAGAGGAACAGCGGGAGGCGTTGGTATTTATAAGATAGAGAGTGATTAATCATCTCTGTTACAGTTGTTACGCACTTTTTCACCCTTTCGACGGAATGGGAGGACTGTATTTATATAACCTATTACTGAAGTAAAATGACTCTCTTATAGTCACTATTGACAATGACATAGAAAAAACGCGTAACAAACGTAACGGGTCGGTCAGATTTGTATGCAGGCCAGACAGTTCAAAGGCTGTAGCGGTTGCGCTGTTTGTAACGTTGGCGGAACAGAGGTGTAACAGGGGTGTAACACAGCGGGGAC
>NZ_JAGHQV010000414.1:0-644 GCF_017744175.1 Thalassotalea sp. G20_0
CTGCGGAAGTATCATCTCTTTCCGATAGGGTTCCAATAGTTCAAGTTCTCTATTCCCCAATATCGGAAAACGATCCAGCTCTTCCATTGCTGCTTCAAAGGTAAATTTCGGCCCTTGAAGGCTCCTGGTGGAATCCTGATACCAAGGGGGTGTCGTGCTTGCAGGAGGTTGTTGCAGAGCGATTGCTGTTACTACGGTTGTTTTTGTTGCCTCAATCTGTACCAACTTTTCAGCCACTGCATTTTTAACGAGCTCAGGAACCACACCATCATTATCATTTCGGATAACCGGGCTGAGCGCCTTACATAAACTGGTGGTTAGCTGTCTGTTGCGGGCATAGTGTTCCAGAGATGACCAAACCACTGACTTTAATGGTTTATTGTATTTGATGATGTTGATAATCATAGAAGGTGACAGCAGAAATGCTACTTTTTCAGGCTTGGCTTTCCTGGTCTCTTTGGTTCTTGCTTTCATTTGGGCCAGTTTAGTCTCAAGCCTGATCGCATAGGGTTCCCGCTTGTCCTGAGGCTTTTCATACCATTGTTCTGTGAATTCGGTTGCCTTGAAAAAGGCGGTCAACTGTTCCAATGTCCAGTTCTTTATAACAAGGCCGGTATCCGTGAGGGTAAAATCCGGTTTTTGGA
>NZ_JAGHQV010000415.1:0-644 GCF_017744175.1 Thalassotalea sp. G20_0
CATGGGGGGATTGTGCTTAAAATTATCAATTGATATTGGGGGGGGGCACATTGTCATTGAGGGAATTGCTGCAGGCGACACGTTTTCTTCAGACTGGCAAAAGTGTCGCGACTTTGCCGTCCTACTTCGCTGTGCGTGCCGCCGCTAATCTTACGGCGCTTGACGTATTCTCGTATCAGGCTTTTACTCAGGTTGTTGTGTAACGGAAGGCTTGGGTCTTCCAGTACCAGCAACAGCTCTTTTTCCATGACAGCAAGGCCTGAGAGCGCTTGCTGGAGAGTCCTGCAATTTGTGCGTGTCTGGATTAGGGCTAAAAAGCCAAGTCGTACCTTCATGGCGTTCTCTTTGGAAGGCTCAGCCTTGAAGGCTTTCAGATCATCATAAATCGCCCAGAGTCATGTCCGGCACCATTTCTGGGCATTGGCTTGCTGCTCATTGACAGGATGAACCTTGTACAGCAACCGCTCTGCATGTACCCAGCACTGGGCGTGTTTGAACACATTGAACTGTTGTGCGCCATCGCTGAAGGTTGTCAGATGCCCTAAGCCATGCTCTATCAAACTGGCATAAACCAAAGCTTAACTGGCTTGTTGCAGGCGTTTTTTGCCTGTCAGGCCATGCTCTTTCATGCAGGCCTTCCAGGC
>NZ_JAGHQV010000416.1:0-644 GCF_017744175.1 Thalassotalea sp. G20_0
AGACCCAAGTGTGTCAACAGCCGCTACAGCATCAACACCCACTACAGCGTCAACAGCCGCGAAAGAGCCAACAGCTGCAGCAGCCGCCGCCACAGTGTCAACAGCCGCTACAGCATCAACAGCCGCTACGCTGGGAGGAATTACCACAGGTTCCCTTCTGGCGGGCGGATTGGGATTGGGGATTGTCGGCTATTCAACCTATCAGTGGATTACCGGTTACCGGGAGGGATTGCGTGGTCAGAAGCTGGCGATGAAACCACTGACTCGTGGTAGAGAGTTGGTAAGCGCTGCGGTCAACTCGGTATCACAGGGTATTCAGGGAATCAGAGAACGAATGAACAGGCAGAGTGTTTCTACGCAGGAACTAGCCCATGAAATGAGCCAGGTACAAGACTGACAGAGCTGAGAAATCAGTGCCAGGTCTTGTAGGAGGTTCTTCTGAACTTGTTGCGGGTCAGGCGTAAGAAGATAAAAGCAAGGTGTTAAACGCTGATCTGGCTGGTCATTGTTCAGTGGATTGCCTGCAACATCCCTATTATGACGCTGAAGTCGGTCTGCCCGCTGAATCAGCAAATACAGCAGCCTTGTTTGACAGACCTGATAATTAAGTCAATGGCTTGAACAGGATCATAAAAGATATTGTC
>NZ_JAGHQV010000417.1:0-642 GCF_017744175.1 Thalassotalea sp. G20_0
TTCGGTGTCTTCTCCAGCTCCAACCCCTTATCCACAAGTTTCGCCACGGCCCACAGCAGGTTGGCGACTTCCTGTGGCTTGAAGTGGTCTTTCTCTTCTTTTGATTCGGCTTTGTTTTGCACATAGGACAACAGCGCGACCACGGCCCCTTTGAGCTGCGGTGTCTTCTCCAGCTCCAACCCGTTATCCACCAGTTTCGCCACGGCCCACAGCAGGTTGGCGGTAGCTTGAGCGTTCAAGTGGCCTTTCTCTTCTTTTGATTCGGCTTTGGTTTTCACATGGGGCAACACCGCGGCCACGGCCTCTTTCAGCTTCGGTGTCTTCTCCAACTCCAGCCCGTTGTCCACCAGTTTCGCTACCGCCCACAGCAGGTTGGCGATGCCCTGTGGCTTGAAGTCGTCTTTCCCTTCTTTTGATTCGGCCTTGGTTTTCACATGGGGCAACAGCGCGGCCACGGCTTCTTTCAGCTTCGGTGTCTTCTCCAACTCCAGCCCGTTGTCCACCAGTTTCGCTAACGCCCACAGCAGGTTGGCGATGCCCTGTGGCTTGAAGTCGTCTTTCTTTTCTTTTGATTCGGCCTTGGTTTTCACATGAGGCAACAGCGAGGTCACGGCCTCTTTGAGCTTCGGTGTCTTCTCCAAC
>NZ_JAGHQV010000418.1:0-641 GCF_017744175.1 Thalassotalea sp. G20_0
TACTGCCAGATCACAACATGGTGATTGAAGTTCAGGGACCGTCTCATTACGTGGGTGGTGACTTCAAAACCAGGAATGGTTCGACTCTGCTGAAAATCGCACTGCTGCAAAAATCAGGATTTGAGGTTATTGAAATACCGGTTAACCAGCTTTGGAAGCAGGATTCAATGAAGCTATGTATTGATCAAATAAAGACCAGAGTAGACATCCAGCCACAGGGTCATGGCTCTGTGTCACTTAAAAAAAGGTGGGCAGATGAAGGATACGTTACTACCGATAAAGGATGGTGACCCTCAGATCACGGGTACTTAACTGGCAAAGAACATTCAGAAGAGCAAACCAGCAAAGAGGTAGAAAACAAACATCCAGTGATCGCCTTCCTCCCATCATGACTCAAGAACCGTTTTTACATTTTCCGCGGAAGGAGTGCCAGCGCTGAACAGCTGTTGCCCACACATCTCACCCCGAATGATTTGAAAATAACAGATTGGTGGCATCAGGAGTAGTTGGTTTTCCACAACCGCTTATCTTTATAAACTTTTCCGAAAAATGAACTTCTGAGCAGAACAGCAGTCTGTTTTTTATATTTTCATGAATTAATGAAATATAATTATGGATAGAAGCTCTGCTGGTATCAGTGG
>NZ_JAGHQV010000419.1:0-639 GCF_017744175.1 Thalassotalea sp. G20_0
CAATTTCAGCGTGGAATCCGTGGTGATGGCTGATCCGGTTTCTGTCAAAGCCGATCTGGAGGATATGCAATCCACCGCCATGGAGATCATCGGCAAATATCAGCGCCGGGTGTTTTTCCAAAGCGCATTCCGAGGCCCTGCTGCTGAAGAAAGCTGGAGCGATTACAGCGCCCAGGCTAAAACCGTGACAGAGAACGTGGCAGCGGATCGAGTGGTGACTGTGCCCCTGCTCTATCCGGATTTTCTCGGAGCCCTGGCGGGACGACTGGCCAACAAAGCAGTGAGCGTTGCTGATTCCCCCATGCGAGTGGCCACCGGCACCCTGCTGGGTAACTACGCCGAACGCCCCACCGATGCCAACGGGCTGGAACTAAATAAATCGGTGCTGCTGGACTTACACAATAATGGCCGTTTAACCGTTCCTACATGGTATGAGGACTATGACGGCACCTACACGTCTGACGGTTTTACACTCGCCTCTGAAACCAGTGATTACCGGGTTATTGAAAATCTGAGGGTGGCAGACAAAGCCGCCAGACGTATTTACCTGCTGGCGGTGGCTCGCATCGGTAACCGGCTGCTGAACAGCTCGCCTCAGTCTATTGCCTTTAACAGCACCTATTTTATGAAGCCCCTGCG
>NZ_JAGHQV010000041.1:0-50414 GCF_017744175.1 Thalassotalea sp. G20_0
TGGTTGACGGTGTCATCGCTGTGGCCAGTGTCGCAGAAGAAGCTGTTTCGGAAACAGGTATGGTAGTTGACGGTGTCATCGCTGTGGCCAGTGTCGCAGAAGAAGCTGTTTCGGAAACAGGTATGGTGGTTGACGGTGTCATCGCTGTGGCCAGTGTCGCAGAAGAAGCTGTTTCGGAAACAGGTATGGTGGTTGACGGTGTCATCGCTGTGATCAATGGTGCAGGACAAGGCAGGTCGGAAAAGGTTATGTCGGATGCCATGGGCGGGGTTTCGACGGAGAAGAAATCATTGCTGAAATTGCTTGGCATGCGATACTTGGGGTTGGTTTGGCAATCCCGGAGCAAGAGCGAGAGCGGATGAGCGACAGGTTTACACACATCCTCCAGCGGACAGACACCAGGACTGTTACGTAGATCATCGTTAAGATAGGTATCACAAACCCGGGTAAGACCTTCTTTGATACGGACCTTTTCCTCTAAAACCACGCCTTTAATCCTGCAATCAACCGCCGTGGTATTGGTAACGCGAGCACCCCTATACTCACGAACATGCCCTGCCTCAATACCAGCATATGCCCAAGTGCCGTTCGTTTTGACATTACTTTTAACTGCCAGGGTGTTGGCAGCGGTTGCACCCCTTCTAACGTATCCTGTGCCGATAGCTGCATGGGCCTCAGCACCAGAAGTTTCAACCTCGCAATTCACCGCTGTGGTGCCAGTCACGGTGCCACCGTCAAAGGCTGTTCCGGCTCCGATGCCTGCCGCTCCATCGTCATCTCTGGTTTCGACCGTGCATTTCAACGCTGTGGTGTGTTCAACGACGCTGTCAACACCTTGAATAGATCCCGCTCCGATACCGGCATTGGCCCCCATAACAGATTTGCCAGAATTGAAGGTTTTGACATTGCAGCTCACTGCCGTCGTGTTGGTAACAGTGCCATCAACAACATTTCCCGCGCCAATGCCCGCATCGGCATTTTCCTTCCATGTTTTGACGTGACAATTCTCTGCCACGGTATTAGTAACAGTAGTACCCTTCTTAACCTTCCCACCCCCGATACCCGCGCTGGCCTCGCTACCGGTTGCTGCAACATTGCAGTTCACCGCTGTGGTGCCAGTCACGGTGCCACCTTCAAACCATCCCCCGCCGATACCCGCAAAGCCACGATCACCAGAAGTTTCCACCGTGCAGCTCAGTGCCCTGGTGTTGGTAACGATTCCTCCGGCCCAAACATGTCCCGCTCCAATAGCGGCATAAGCCTTTTCGCCTCCGGTTTTAACCTGGCAGTCAACCGCTGTCGTGTTAGCAACAGTGCCATCATGAACATACCCTGCCCCGATACCCGCACTTCCATAATCATTGCCGGTCGTGATGAAACAGTTCACGGCCGTGGTGTTAGCAACGGTTCCGCCATCGACCCATCCTGCACCGACACCGGCATTGGCAAGCATGTTTGAAGTTCGAACCGTGCAATTCACCGCCATGGTGTTGACAACCTTTCCCTTTTCTTCGGCAATGCCTGCAACAACCCCCCCATAGGCTCGAAAACCCGAAGTACTTACATGAGCATTTTCAACCCGGATATTACTGATCATGGCATTATCAGAAATTTTACAGGCCACCACTGCGGCCGGGTCTGTGGACGTTATATTGGCATTAGTAAAGCGCAGGCGATCGACACGGCCTTTACCGGCCAGTTTTTTTATCAGGCAATGTCTGAGATTACTGATGGTACCATTTTCGCCATGGAAGATGCCGGTAAACGGAACGTCATTACTACCGATGGATTGCAATTGGCTACCATCAATACACGGAACAGTTTGCCGGTAAGTGCAACTGCGTGGATAGCTCTCGTTACGGCCAATCTTGCCCAGGGTTTCGGCATCCGCCACCGGAATCGGCTCGCTGTAACAGGTGGCCGATGCTGCCACTGCCGTGGTCAATGGTGCAGGACAAGGCAGGTCGGAAAAGGGGATGGCGGATGCCATGGGCAGGGTTTCGACGGAGAAGAAATCACTGCTGAAATTGCTCGACATGCCTAACTGGTCAAGATACTCGTGGTTGGTTTGGCAATCCGGGAGCAAGAGCGGATGAGCGACATCTTTACACTCATTATCCAGTGGACAGGTGAGATTTTTAAATAGCTCATTGTTAAGGTAGGTGTTACAAACCTGGTGATGCTCACTTACGATATGGGCCTTTGCCTCAAGACCCAAGGCTTCGATCCTGCAATTAACCGCCGTGGTATTGGTAACGGTATTACCGTTACTCTCATGAACCCGCCCTGCCCCAATACCAGCATATGCCCGAGTGCCGTTCGTTGCGACATTACTGTTCACTGCCAGAGTGTTAGCAGCGGTTGCACTCTTTTCAAGCTCTCCTATGCCGATAGCTGCATTGGCAATATCACCGGTAGTTGTAACATTGCAATTCACCGCTGTGCTCCTGTCAACGGTGCCACCATCATAGGCAATTGCAGCTCCGATGCCTGCACGTCCCAAATAATTTTTGGTTTTGACCGTGCAGCTCAACGCTGTGGTGCGTTCAACGAGGCTGCGACCTTTAATAGATCCCGCTCCAACAGCGGCATTTGCACTCTGGCCCACTGTTTCAACGTGGCAGTCAACCGCTGTCGTGTTGGCAACAGTTCCATTTTCAACAATGCCTGAGCCAATACCGGCGCTCCCAGATATATAGGAGGTTTTGACTGTGGAGTTCAGTGCCTTGGTGTAGGTAACGATTCCTCTACGCAAATGTCCAGCTCCAATAGCGGCATAAGCCTCATCGCCCCCAGTTTCAACGTAGCAGTCAACCGCTATCGTGTTAGCAACAGTGCCATCAATAACGCGGCCTGCCCCGATACCTGCGTCTGCTCTATAATTTTCGGTTGTGATGTTACAGTTCACTACCTTAGTGTCAGCAACGGTTCCGACATTGACCTTTCCTGCACCGACACCGGCATTGGCACGCCAGCCTGAAGTTGTAACACTGCAATTCACTGCCCTGGTGTCAGCAACGGTTCCGCCATCGACCTTTCCTGCACCGACACCGGCATGGGCAGACTCGCCTGAAGTTAGAACCGTGCAATCCACCGCCATGGTGTTGTTAACCTTTCCTTTGGCAATGCCTGCTACAACTCCCCCATGGGCTTTAGGGCCCGAAGTACTTACATGAGCATTTTCAACCCGGATATTACTGATCGTGGCATTTTCAGAAATTTCACAGGCCACCACTGCCGCCGGGCCTTTGGACGTTATATTGGCATTAGTCAAGCGCAGGCGATCGACACGGCCTGCACCGGCCAGGGTTTTTATCAGGCAATGTCTGAGATTACCGATGGTACCATTTTCGCCATGAAAGATGCCGGTAAACGGATCGTCATCACTACCGATGGATTGCAATTGGCCACCATCAATACACGGAACAGTTTGCCGGTAAGTGCCATTGAGTGGATAGCTCTGGTTACGACCAATATTGCCCAGGGTTTCGGCATCCGCCACCGGAATCGGCGGGTCGCTGTCACGGGTGGCCGATGCTGCCAGGCCCACAGCAGCAAGACCGGACAGCGCCCCCAGCACCGCCGTCGCCAGATGACCAGACCCGGGCGCTGTGCTTGTCGGTTTACGATGCTGCTGCGATGATTTCTTTTGTGTGTCTTTTATTTTATCGTTGTCGTTTTCCTGGGTTCCGTCCCGCGTTAAAAACGGTACTACCCCAGACTCCCTGGATACATCCAAACTGCCCCATCGTCCCTGTGGCTCTATAGACGCTATTGTGGCAAGTCGGGAGTCGCTGGCAGTGCCGCCTCTGGGCACGGTCGGTGGCTGTATCAACATTACTGCCTCATCAATACTTCGAACGCTTTTTCTCAAAAACATCCTGTGTCGTGTAAATCAGCGAATAAGAGATAAACACCAATATTTATTTGCTGATTCAAATTCTCTGTGAACAACATAGCTCAGAATGCTAAAGACGTTATGCCTATGTTGAAAAAGTCACAGAAAATACGACGTTGGTCACATACCGATGTGCAGGATTTTCAGAGTCAGAAAATCATCAGGAGAAGTTTAAAGATCTGACGGAGTGCCACTACCGCCCGGTGATAATTTCAAGCAAGCGGAGTACAGTAACTGGTTTTCTGCTATGAATTCTTTAATGTCTACCCTACACGGTTTCAATGCCATGGAGATATTTAAACGGTCATTCAGTTTACCTGCCCCGACCTTTTTTCTGCCGGGATGATGAACTCTTTGATGTTCTGGAATTGCGATTATCCCACTGACCGCCCCGGGCTTTCTGGAAATCACCCGGCGATTGTATCCGCTGGCCAGATCTTCTCTGCCCCTTGTTTTCCTCGTCCGGAATCAATTGATGCTTACCGGAACCAATCAGGTCGGAACGATTCATATCCCGCAGGGCCTGGCGCAGGAATGGCCAGTTTTTCGCATCATGGTAACGGAGAAAGGCCTTTTGCAAACGACGCTGATCCAAGGTTCTTGGCGTATACAAACGGGGGCTTTTGTAGCTGACCCGCTTCAGCGGATTCTTTTGGGCATGATACATGGCCGTGGCCAGCGACATGGGCGATGGATAAAACGTCTGCACCTGATCCACACGGAACTTGTTTTTCTTCAGCCATAACGAAAGGTTCAGCATATCTTCATCTTCACAGCCGGGGTGAGCGGCAATAAAGTAAGGAATCAGATACTGCTTTTTACCTGCCTTTTGGGAGAAGTGTTCAAACATCTTTTTAAAGGCGTCATAGGTGCCCATCCCCGGCTTCATCATCAGATCGAGGGTACCTTTTTCCGTATGTTCCGGGGCAATCTTTAAATAGCCACCCACATGGTGCGTCACCAGCTCTTCCACATATTCCGGGTCTTCCACCGCCAGGTCATAGCGCAGGCCGGAGGCAATGGCAATTTTCCTGATACCCGGCAGGGCACGGGCTTTCCGATAAAGCTCTGTGGTCTTCTTATGGGAGGTTTTCAGGTTTTTACAAATCCCCGGAAAGACACAGGAAAGTCGACGACAACTGGCCTGTATCTTGTCATCCTTGCAATTGAGATAGTACATATTGGCGGTTGGACCACCCAGGTCGGATATCTGCCCGGTAAAGCCCGGTACTTTTTCCCGAATATCTTCCAGTTCGGCAATCACCGATTCATGGGAGCGACTCTGGATAATACGGCCTTCATGCTCAGTAATGGAGCAGAAAGAACACCCGCCAAAACAGCCACGCATGATATTGACCGAGGTTTTGATCATCTCGTAGGCCGGGATATTGGCATTACCATAAGACGGGTGTGGACGACGCTGGTAAAACAGGCCAAACACACCGTCAATCTCAGGGGTTGCCAGGGGGATGGGTGGCGGGTTCACCCAGAGTTCACGGTTGCCATGCTTCTGTACCAGCACCCGGGCATTATGAGGGTTGGATTCCTGGTGCAGTACCCGGGAAGCATGGGCATAAAGCACCGGGTCTTTGCGCACCTTGTCAAAGGATGGCAACCGTATGCAGGTGGATGCCGGGTCCAGCGGCTGATTGCGATGCAGAGGCATGGGGATTATGCGCACCGGCTGCACGTCATTATCACCCGCTGATTCAGGCTGGCTGCCGGTTTTGCTATTACAAACCGTCTCTTCTACCTCAGCATAAGGACTGAGGCCATAAGCTTCTTCCAGGGACTGAATATCCCGGGGCCAGTCAATCCGTGATGAATCAATCTCGGTCCAGCCGGAAGGCACCGCCGGTTTGATCACCACGGTTCCCCGGATATCATCAATCTCCCGAATGGTCATGCCTTTCGCTAATCGATCCGCCACTTCGGCCAGGGCCCGCTCAGCATTACCATAAAGCAGAATATCAGCGGTGGCATCGATCAATACGGAACGACGCACTTCATCACTCCAGTAATCATACTGGGCAATACGACGCAAACTGGCTTCAATACCACCAAGCACCACCGGAACATCACTGTATGCTTCCTTACAGCGCTGGCTATAGACGATCACCGACCGGTCCGGTCGCTTGCCCGGCTCCGCGTTCGGTGTATAGGCATCGTCATTACGCACTTTCAGGTCGGCGGTGTAGCGGTTGATCATCGAGTCCATGTTGCCGCCAGTCACACCAAAGAACAGGTTCGGCTTGCCCAGCCGTTGGAAATCTTCCGGGTTACTCCAGTGCGGCTGAGCAATAATCCCCACCCGAAAACCCTGGGATTCCAGGAAACGGCCAATCACCGCCATACCAAAGCTGGGGTGGTCCACATAGGCGTCGCCGGTCACAATAATAATGTCGCAGGAATCCCAGCCAAGCGCATCCATCTCTTTACGGGACATGGGCAACCAGGGCGATGTGCCATAGCATTCAGCCCAGTACTTGGGATAGGAGAAAAGGTCCGGTGCGGTTTTCGGTGTGGCCATGGATTCTTGGATGCTGTGATGAAAAACCGGCTATTTTCACAGAAATTGCCCGTCAGTCCTACCCCGGTATTTAAATCAGCAACTACTAAATAGCGAAAGGTTAATAAGACAAACCGGCCCATTGCCATAAAAAACCGTCAATAAAACGAAGACTACTGCCCTTTATGCTCTCCCTCTTAGGGAGGACATTAAGCTTACCCCTCCATTTTCAATGGCTTTTGAATGGAACCACGAAGGACACAAAGAGCACGAAGGAAAAGAAAATCTCTTCTTTGTGCTCTTTGTGCCCTTCGTGGTTCCATCTTTAACTACCCGAAGAGGGGAGTAGACGCTTAATGTCTACCCTAAGTGCTCTCCCTTAACCTGCTCTCGCAACGCTCTCTTTAATACTTTACCCGTGGCACTGAGTGGGAATTCCTGAAAAAGTCGTACATAGCGCGGGTATTTGTAGTCCCCCAGATGTTGCCGTGCCCAGGTTTTCACTAATTCCGGCGACAGCTCACAACCTTCGTGCAGGATCAGACACGCCATAATCTCTTCAACGTAATAATCATCAGGTACCCCGATAACCGCCGCCTGCATAATATCGGGATGAGCCAGCAACACCTCCTCAACCTCACGGGGGTAAACATTAAAACCGCCACGTATAATCAGATCTTTCTTCCGGTCTACTATGTAGTAGTTACCGGCTTCATCACGGCGGGCAATATCGCCGGTTCGGAACCAGCCATCTTGCAACACCGCGGCCGTCTGTTCCGGCTTGTTAAAGTACCCTTTCATCACGTTGTGGCCGCGAATGACCAGCTCACCGTCCTGACCAAAGGGCAGAGGGTTTCCCTCATCGTCAACCACTTTTAGTGCCACACCGGGAATCGGTCGTCCAATGGAGCCGGGAATGCGCGCCTGATCCAGAGTATTAAAACAGACGACCGGCGACGTCTCCGAGAGACCATAACCTTCAAGAAGGGTGACGTTGAAATTGCCCTCAAATGTCTGCAAAACATCCACAGGCATAGGGCCACCACCACTGACACACAACCGCAGCTTATCGGTAATGGCCTGTCGTTCACCGGCAGACAGCTCCGCCTGCGCACCATTCAGGGCAATATACATGGTGGGTACACCAGCGAAATAGCTGATCTGCTCCTGCGCCAGCAGCTTCAGGGTTGTCAATGCCTCGAAACGAACCATCAACACCATGGTGGATGCTGATGCCACGGCATGGAGCATATGGGCCGTCTGGGCAAAACTATGGAACAACGGCAAAACCACCAGATGACTATCATTCACACCGGTCATCAATAAGGCCGAGCAGATAAGTGCATTCATCGACAGGTTATAGTGAGTGAGCTCAGCACCTTTTGGCTGTCCGGTGGTGCCGGACGTGTAGAGAATGGCGGCAGTATCTTCCGGGGCCCTCTCCTGCGGGTCGGCCATTGAGCCGCTGGATAGCAATGCGGATAGCGTGGACTCACCTCGCCACTCATCCTGGCTGAGGTCTGCGGTAATGACAAAAAAGTGTTCACAGCTGTTCACCCGTTGACAGGCTTCAAGTCCAAACTGCCCCAATGGCAGTTCATCCGAACCTTGAAAACACAGATAGGCGACAGCCTGACTGTCGGTAAGATGATAGGCGATCTCTTTTGGCTTCAGCAGAATATTCAACGGCACCACAACCGCACCGGCACTGAGAATGCCGTAATAAACCATCATGAATTGGGGAATATTCGGGCAACTGACCGCCACCCGGTCACCGGGCCGGATACCTGTTTGCTGCAACCCCTGACCAATAGTGGCTGCCGTATCTTTTAATACCTGATAACTGATACGCCGTTCACCCGCAACAATGGCGGTTTTATCGGGATAAACAGCAGCGCTCCGGAACAGGAAATCAGCAAGATTGGGCATGAAACCAACACCCCGGGGAAATAAAATGGACACCCCAGAACATAGACACCTACCGGTGAAAGCTCAAACTGGCACTTTAAAACAGACTGGTCTGTGACGTGATGATGTTGTCAAAATCCATATCAACAAACGGCAGGATACCATCAGCAATAGGCTTCAACTGTTTATCAATATAGTGATCGTAATCAATCGCACTGTTCCTGTATTCAACAGGTTCAGGGCCATTAATCGTCATAAGGTACTGAACGGTACCTCTGTTCTGATACTGCAGAGGCTTACCTGCTGCCCGGTTATGATCATCGGCCATACGCGCAGCACGAACTTGAGGCGGAACGTTTTTCACATAGTCATTTAAACGCCGACGTAACCTTTTTTTATACACCAGCTGATCATCTTTGTTGCCATTTCGAACGGCTTCAACGGTTGCCAACAGGTAGGCGGAAGGGTTGCTATCGGCAAAAACCAACCTGAGCAACTCAGCCTGAAACTCACGGGCCATTGGTGTCCAGTCTGAGCGAACCGTCTCAAGCCCCTTGCAGATCAGTTCTTCCTTGTCTTTGGTCACTTTCAAACCAGCATAACGTTTCTTACTGCCCGTTTCAGAGCCTCGAATGGTCGGCATCAAAAATCGTCGATAGTGGGTTTCATATTCCATCTCAAGACAGGAGTCTAACCCGTAGGATGCCATCAACAGGGTTTGCCACCGCTTATTAATGTCTTTGGCAAGACTCTGGCCAACCGCGTCCGCCTCATTCGCTGAAAACGTCCCTTCCAACAGCACAAAGATGGAGTCCGTATCACCGTAGATCACCTGATGCCCCTGCCCGGCAACCCACCGGGAGGTCTGCTGCATGATCTCATGGCCACGCATAGTGATGGAGCTGGCCAGCCGGGTGTCGTAAAAGCGACAGCCACCAGAGCCCAGAACACCGTAGAAGGAGTTCATCAGTATTTTGATCGCCTGAGAACGGACACTGTCGTGTTCTGCCTTGGCCTGATCTCGCTGCTGCCAGAGCTGAGTAATAATCCCGGGCAGAAAATGCCGTTCCCTGGAAAACAATGCCCCTTTAAAACCGGGAATGGCGTTGTCAGGATCCTGCAACCCTTCCACCAGCCCCAGGGGGTCAATCTTGAACGTTCGGATAATCGAGGGGTACAGGCTTTTAAAATCCAGCACCAGCACATTACTGTATAACCCCGGCACGGAGTCCATCACGTAGCCACCCGGTGACGCCAGCCCGCCACCCTCGGGCAGATTCGGCGCAATATAGCCCGCACGATGCAGTTTCGGCAGATAGAGATTGGTAAAGGCCTGCACGGAGCCACCGATTCGGTCCAGCTCCAGCCCGGTAAGTTCACTGCGCAGCCGGAGAAAGTCCAGCAATCGGGTTTTGGCAAAGATCTCCGTTACCAGACGACAGTCTTCCAGATTGTATTGCGCCAGTTTCTGCTTATTGTGATGGAAATCGTGAGTAATTTCGTTTATCCGGTTACTCACATTGTTAATGGCCTTGCCCTTGCCTAACAGCTCCCGGGCAACGAATTCAAGACTGAAACTCTCAAAGTGCCAGGTGGCCGATTTTAATGCATCAATACCGTCAATCACCATGCGTCCGGGTATGGAAACATAACCTTCGCCAGCGTCACTGTTGCGCTCCCGCCAACTGGCAGACTGACGACCCCGGCCCAATTTTAATGACATTCTGTGCAGGGTCGCACGCTTCAATAACAGCCGGAAATCGAAGTTAATCACATTCCAGCCAATAAACAGATCCGGATCATACTGTGCTATCTGCGCTTCCAGAGATTCCAGCAACGCCCGTTCGTCAGCTACCCATTGAATAGTGAGTTCATCATCAGTCAGGCGTTCTCTATTTGTTGATGGTGATTTATCCGTCGCAGGCGCTTGATCTGCAAGAGGTTCTCCAATCATCAGGACGGTCGATATGTTCTCCCCATAAAGACCGATGGAGTAAAGCTCACCTCTGGCAGAACACTCAACATCCAGAGACACCACCCGAAATGACGGCAAATACCGGGTGGGGCGGATACGGGCATGGCGATATTCCAGAAATCCCTGTCGCTGAATCGGCTCCCCCGTATACTCCAGAGGCCCATAGGTGAAGCGCTCCATCAGGTAACGGTCATGCAGGCGGATATCCGCTTCATAGATGGGCAGAGATTCAGCACTGAGTAACCGCCGGGCTCGCTGGCTGCTGTCAATGGTCTTGAAATAGAGTGCGGTGACTGGCTGATGATGAAATGTCTTCAGCTCCAGATGCCGGAAGGTAAAGGTTATCTGAGCATGGAGCAGTAACGCTTCAGCCTGCTGAAAAGCAGACGTTGGCAGAAAAAAGACGGCCAGCTCGTTATCTATCACCAGGCATACCGGTTGCCCATCGGTCACTACCCAGAAGACCATTTCCGTCTGATTACGCCGGTCTGAACTCTGCCGACTTAAAAGAAATCCTTTTTGCCCTGATGCCATTGTGAAGATTGTGAAAAATGAAGATAGTGCTATCTTACCTTGATTCAGTGAGAAAGGTCAGATGGCTATCAGCAATCAGGTGCTCCCTTTGCAGTCGCCAGTCATGGATAAGCCGACAGATGGCTTATTACCAACCTTATTCATTCCCCCGGAGCAGTATTTGAACTCGTTGCAGAGGGTTCAGGTTGAGAAAGTCTGGATTGGCAGTAATTAGCGACTGAACGGGAAAATCGTACCGTGGGATTTCTTTCGATGTCTACTAACATCTCTTGCAGCGCTGCAACTGGTGATCTAGCCACAGTACTGGTGATTACAGACCTCTCACAAATTAATTTATATTCCTGATTCTCACCAATCCCATGCCAGGGCAATGAAACACTTTGCTGTTGATCCCCCAAGACCCGTGAAACCGCTCTTGACGACATCATATTTTGAGCGCTGTTTTTTATACTATCCGACAAACATCGCCTTTTAATACTCGTTCTTTTATTTTGAAACCATACTCGAACCTCCTCTTCTTTCATACCCAGCTCTGCAGCCAGAAAAGCTCGTTCCTGGATTGTGACATAAGCCCTGCGTTGAAATACCTTATCAAGTTGTTTAGCTTTCCATTCAGGCACATATAATCGTTTTCTGGGTGCTGCAAGTGCCGTGCTTGCCTGCTGGGGATGTGATTCACTCGTATCAGCTTGGCTTGTTATCTCCCCTGAAGGAGCTGATTGGCAACTTCCTGCCAGATCATCCTCTGTTCTGGTGGAAATAACCGCCCGGTCAGAAGGCCCGGGCCCAGAACTCATACCAGGCCCAGCCAGTCCCTGATGCCTATTGTGATAAGGGGGAAGAGCTGATGCCATGGCAGGCTGGTCAAACAGGGGAATATTCCTTGACACATTACCAATACTGGCAACCTCCATGCCAAATCTATCCGGCAGAAAAAAGTCCCTTGCCTGTGACGTCCAGGGTAATAACCCATCCGCAGAACAAACTGGTTCGTGCCCGGAATAAACTGGCTCAGTATCCGGATGGGCTGCAGCAAACCTGCCGCAGAAAGTCACATTTTCAGGTTTTGTTCCAGAGGCTGAACGAGGGTGAGCATTTTTAGATGCGCCAACTGCGCCAGACAACGGTGTGCAAGATTGGTCGGGGGAAAGCAATGCAGGGTCCATGAAATCAGCCAGTTAGTTATAGGTAATAGACACAAGAATCAAAAAATCCAGTCAACAGGTAGAAGTTATTCTGTAAAGCCTGTTGACGTTTAGTTGCCAGCTCATGTTTCAGTTGAGGTGGAAGAATCTGACTCATCATCAGCATCAGTTAATTCAATCCCTGGAGTAGTTGCAGGAAGTCCGGGCCCGGGACAACCGGATTGACTATAGTCAGCAACTGAAAGGGAAGATTGTGCCTGAGGAGTATCTTTGAGATTCGCTGATATTATCTGCAACGCTTCATCTGGTGATTGAGCCATAGCCGTGCTGATTACTTTACTCTCGCGAAATAATGCATATCTATGCTGAGCACTAACTTCCTGCCGTGATACTGAAGACACTGGCTGCTTCGTCGAAAGGGCCTGGGAAGCAACTGCTTTCGATGCCCTGCCAGATCGAGAGCTTTTTATGACCGAAGAGGCCTGCTTTTTGATGGCCGATCTTTTATTCTGAAACCATGTTTGTATCTGTGATTCTTTTACACCCAACTTCAAAGCCAATGTAGCCTTTTGAAACGTGGTTAAATACTTGTTGCGTTGAAAAGCAGTATTAAGTCTCTGAAGTTGCCAATCCTGAAAGGTGGTCCGCAATCTACTACGTGGATGAAACTCAGGTTCTACTGGCTGGGCATCCATCTCGCTCGTATCAGCTTTGCTCTTTATTGTATCAGCTTTGCTCTTTATCGTATCAGCTTTGCTCATTAACGTATCAGCTTTGCTCTTTATCGTATCAACAGAAACTGACGGACCAGGCTCTCCACCCATAGCCACTACCTGGGTGGAAGTAGCAGTCCGATAAGGTGGCCGGGGACGGTAAACAGAACTCATATCAAATCCTGCCTGCTCTCCCAGGTAATAATGGTCAAGCGCCGGGGCCATGGCATAATGAGTATACAGGGACAAATTCCTTGGTATATGATCGACACTTGAAACTCCGCAACCAAACATGTAAGGAGGGGAAAGCTCCCTTAACTGTGACACCATAGGTATTACACTATCCACGCAATGGACTGGCTGCACGGCAGTAGTTCGTGCTATGGAAAACCTGCCATAAACTGCCGTATTTCTGACTTCTGGTGCACTGGCAGTACGAGTGTCAACAGTTCCGGATGAGCTAACTACATTAGACAACATGTCAGGTGTTTTTCTAGAGAACGCTGCTGGATCCATAACATCAGCCAATTTGTTGTAGGTAGAACCATACTAGACGCGTGCGTCAAAAAATCTAATGAGCTGTAAAAGTTTTTTCTGTATTCAAGGTGACACTAGGAGGCTGTCCGAGAATAGCGCCCGTAGCGAGGATGGCAGAAAATTGAGGATAAAAATTCCGTTTTGTGAGGTGAATAGCGGGGCTATTTACCGAACAAAACGGAATTTTTAGACCAATTTGCTGCCACCGCAGTAGGGCAGTCTATTCTCGGACAGCCTCCTAGCTCAGATCCATTCACACAAAGTTATTGATGCGGCTGCCAAACTATGAAGCGAGTACTGATTACCGGTGCAGCGTCTGGTATGGGATTAAGCGCCTCCCACCTGTTTGCCGACCGTGGCTGGATCGTCATGATGGCGGACTTGAACGACACCGAAGGTCGTGCCCGTTGTGCTGAGCTTCTGGAGGAAGGTTTACAGAATATTCATTTTCATCCTTGTGATGTTTCAGACAGCGCATCCGTCAAGGCGCTGCATGAGCAGACCATGGCCTCCCTCGGTGGCATCGACAGTATTATCAATAATGCGGGCATCTGGCGCGGTGGTGAATTGCACAATACCTCCGAGGAGGACTGGGACACGCTGTTCGCTGTGGATGTGAAATCAATTTTCCTGACCAGCAAATACTTTGTCCCATCCATGATTGCCAACGGCGGTGGTACTATCGTCAATACCGCTTCGGTGTCCGGACTGAACGGTGACTACAACATGGCCGCTTATAATGCGGCAAAAGGAGCGGTGGTCAACCTGACCAGGGCTATGGCCCTGGATTATGGCAAGTACAATATCCGGGTGAATAATGTCTGTCCTTCTGCCTGTGCAACGCCGATGTTTCTGGCCAACCCGACCAATCTCGTCGATCAGTTTAACCAGGCTACCCCCCTGGGACGCATCTGCACCCCGCAAGAGGTGGCGGAGGCCATGTACTTCCTCGCCTCCGATGCCTCCCGCTCCTGCAATGGCGTTAACCTGCCGGTGTCAGGCGGCCTGGAACTCCATACCGGTCAACCGGTGCAATAACCCATGACAAATGTTCAAACAGTTTCAGGTGCTTGCTCGGCCGGGGTTTTTGAAGTTATGACTCTGTTATAAATTTTTGTTATTGTTTCGGAGCCACTGGTAGCTAAGCAGCCGACAAGTGCCCCGGTAAGTATGGGTGCAGGATAGCTAGCGCCCCAATACATTGCACACAACCAGCCAACAAATGCTCCACCGCCGGTATTGGCAGAGCAGTTACCGGCTTTTTTGACACGGCTTTCACTTACTTTTTGCAGATTGTGTTGGCTTGTTGGAACGGGTTGACTTGTTATAACGGTTTGACTTGCTGGAACGGATTGTTTGGTTGTTGCAGTGTTCATATCAATATAACCTTTATATGCAATTGAAATATTTTTTTTATAATCCAAAGAAACTTAGACCATTAAATAAAACACCGACAAGTTGATAATTCAAGAATGGACCAGTAAGAAAAAGGCAGGCATGCTTCGGATTTTGCAACGCTGTAAGGATTATCGGATGAACCGTTTTGCCTGACTGTTATTTTTATTGTGTAAGCACCAATTTAACCAGCGTAATAGCCAACCCTACCAGATCAGCTTATTCTTGAGATGCCTTCACTGCCCAGGGTAGAAGCTGCTCCAGTTTCTCAACCCCCCATAAGGCAGCTCTTTTAAAGTGTGGTTCAGGTATTCGAAAGGCTCCAGGCCATTGGCTTTTGCACTTTCGATCAGGCTGTAAAAGATGGCGCTGGCACCTTTTGGTGTATCAGCAAAAAGCCAGTTCTTGCGACCAAGAGTAAAGGGGGCACCGGGCTGGAATGATGTCCAGCTCTTCCCGGACTCAGGCAAAGTGGACGACGGGCGCATGACAGGTTGATTCATGGTCCACAGTTTCTTTTTCCAATAACCAAACTGTGATGGCCTGACGCCATTTTGTCGGCACCAGGCCTTTTGGCTCAGCCCGGAGTCATGCCAGGCTTCGATTCGTTGCAGCCATTGTTCTTTAGTGGTTTCTGGATTGGTCATTGGAGCCTGATCAGAGGCTTTATGATCCTTAATCAAATCTGAGCAGGGTAGGACGTGGGTTATTTTGGCGCTTACGTTAAACCAGTGGGGTTCCCTTGTCTTTTCTTGCATCGAACTCACGTTACTGTAGTTAGGTACGCTTGGTAACAGGCTGAAATCCTGAAAAGGAGTGCTGAACATAGCATCTACAGAAAAGGCTGAGCAAAGGGGAGCAATCCGAACGATGCCGGTCAAGGTAATGTGCCTATGGTTAAGACCATACTGTTTAACCCCTGGTCATGGCGTTTCACCGCACCCGCAGCCCATGATTGCTATTGAGTTGCGCCGACCTTTGAGAGACCTCTGTGACGCTGGGGTCAGCGAATGCAAATCTCAACCAGCAGGGTCGGGCCACCTGAGATCAAAGCAGGTTAAATGACGGACAGGGAACCTAAGGGCATAGCATCTCTTATGCACTGGAAACATGGGATCGCCTAAGCTGGTCATTGACCTGTATGGCGACAGAGTCTCCGTGGTACCCAATGTCAGGCTGTAATGGTACTGGCAGTCGGTAAACAATCCGGCCTATCCGGACGGTATAAGCAAGCAGTGATGCGAGTGAAAGCCGAAAGGGAGAAGGGGGAAGGGAGGCAGTGTTGTGTGATCTTTAATTTTCGACGGTAATGGATAGTGAATATGCTTTCCGGAAGAACACAACGAAAATTAGAGGGACTTGAGACTACAAAGACATGGCAAAGACTCATGATAGCGAGAAATCGCAAAACTCTCGTACTCTGTGTTGAATGCCATGACCTGCTGCATGCTGGCAAGCTGCCAGACAACAGGTACAGTCCCCGTAACAGCATAGAGAGCCGTGTGCAGTGAAAGTTGCACGCACGGTTCGGAGGGGGGGGAAACGGCAACCTGTTTACAGGAGCACGTTCCCTACCCACTAGGAGGCTGACCGAGAATAGCTAGGAGGCTGACCGAGAATAGCGCCCGTAGCGAGGATTGCGAGAAATTGAGGATAAAAATTTCTGATTCTGAGGAGAATAGCGGGGCTATTTGACGAAGAAGCAGGAATTTTTAGACCAATTTATCGCAACCGCAGTAGGGCAGTCTATTCTCGGTCAGCCTCCCAGGTTGAACCTGAAGACTTCGCCCATTATCAAGATCTATTTAATCCAATAGATGTTATCCCTTTTTATTAATTAACCATGATCCATTTGCTACAGGGTGATCTATCACGGGGCAGAAACTTGCCAGCGTACTATCTCGGGATAATGCCCAGGTGCTATTTGTATATGATGACTCATCACATTGGGTGAGGCACCAAAGCACTGAACATCACATTCGTTAGAAAATTTCTTATAATCATCAATATTAATAAGTGCTCCATGAGAGAGGAAGCTGGCTTGAAGATCTTCACCAGTAATGTGTGCAGCCAAATCTGGTTCCGAGAGAAGGATTGTTCTGTGCATAAGTGTAGCGTTAGGGTCATAAAAAATAACCTTCATGCATCCATCCTGCTTCTTTAATCTCAAGGCCATTGAGTGGTCAATTGCTCCATCGTCGCGTGAACGAAAATAAAAGTTCTTTTCGTCGCCAGCCGACATTTTCCAATACTTTTTTACCAGCCCTGTAATGGCCTCTGAAAACTTTCCCTCAAGGAAATAATATCCATCAGCAAATAATCCATATCGATAATTCTCTACAGATTCGTGTGGATGATTAGATGTATTTGCAAAGGTTGACTGCATTTTTTCTGAGGTATTTATTCTTTTAAAACTATCTTTGCCCCGGCCGAATACATTTTTGGCATAAGCCCAGGCAATATGTCGGCAGACTATTTTTTCTCCAGGAGCTATGGTGTCATTATCAGAGCGGCAGACTCGACCATTAAGGTTTTTTGGAAACCAGGAATTATCAGAGTTATACATGGGAATTGGAACGATAGAACCATCCTGCTTGAAAACGAGTTTAATCTGTAGACTTCGCCCTTTTTCATGCAGCTGTTTTATCTTGTTGACAACATAGCAAGTTGATCTCTCGCAGGCTAGCGGGATGTTAATGTTATAAGCACTTAATGGTTCGTGGAGTGCTTTAGTAAACCATGCATCAGGGTGTTCTTTCATCAACTTTGTGGTGATAGAACGCAAAACGCTGACAGAATAACCACCAAAACTTGCCTTGATGCCATTAACAAGCGATTTTGTGGCCCTGACTGGCATCAAGGAGTCTGAATGTCTGTGCCATGAATGTGAAAGTGCCGACTGAACACCAAACTTGATTTCATCCATAATAGCCGCAGCTCCCGCCTGTTATTACCGATTTCCAGCCATTATAGTTAACATTGACTGCAAGCATAGCTGGCGTCATGCAACCTGAAAAAACCTTGCACCACTTCAGGCATTTTTTGTAGTGCTCGCATCTTGCTACGAACAAAACCTGTGAACTCATCTTTGGTCTTCAAAGCGACTTTTCCCAGCTTTTCTTTGGTAAGCGCCAATTTAACCAGCGTAATAGCCAACCCTACCAGATCAGCTTATTCTTGAGATGCCTTCACTGCCCAGGGTAGAAGCTGCTCCAGTTTCTCAACCGTTTCCGCATAAGGCAGCTCTTTTAAAATGTGGTTCAGGTATTCGAAAGGCTCCAGGCCATTGGATTTTGCACTTTCGATCAGGCTGTAAAAGATGGCGCTGGTCTGGCACCTTTTGGTGTATCAGCAAAAAGCCAGTTCTTGCGACCAAGAGTAAAGGGGCGAATAGCATTTTCCGCCGCTGCATTGCTGATATTCAGGTCGCCATCTTCACAGTACACGACCAGTTTTGACCATTGGTTCAGGGCATAGCCCATGGCTTTATGGGTGAGACTGTCTTGGTGGCAATATCGTCTTCGCTCATGATATTGCGCCTGGAGCCAAGGGATTTACGCATTTTGCCAAACAGTTTGGTGCCATTAATCAGCTGCACCTTTCCCCTTGCGGGCGTCAGTTTTCTTATTGCTCAGCACCCACACACAGGTGGCGATGCCGGTGTTGTAGAACATACCCGTGGACAGAGCGACAATGGCTTCTAACAAGTCTTCTTCGAGAATATAACGACGAATCTCGCTCTCACCACTGCCCGCACCGCCGGTAAACAACGGCGAACCGTTAAGGATAATACCGATACGGCTGGGGTTCTGGTTATCAGAAGTTGGAGTAAAGTGTTCACCGGCGGTTTCGTTGGAGGATTCCGCAAAACGACGAATCAACTCTTCAAACACCAGACCCATTTCATGATTGGACACCGCTGCCGGACTGAGATCAATAGTGCCGAACTTTTGTACCGCCTTGAATAGCAGATTACTGGCGTTCAGGGCATCAATAAATTCGTCAAAACGGAAGTGATCGAAATCTCCCGGGCATCTTTGGAGAAGGACTGGATGTAGTTCTCCAGGTTGTCTTTAATCCCGGTCTGCCCCAGTCTGGACAGGTCCATCTGCGAAGTGTTGAAGAAGGTCAGGCCCTGCGGGTTCTCCGGGTGCGGGTGGCAGGCAGCAGCACTTTCTCCTTGCCATCGGCGGGCAGGTTCATGGTTTTCACCTGCTCATATTTGGCCAGCACCGCCTCTTTGGAGGGCGCGAGTACGCACTCCAGACGGCGCAACAGGGTAAATGGCAGGATGATCCGGCCATACTGGGACTGTTTGAAATCCCCCCGCAGCAGGTCAGCAACAGACCAGATAAAGGCAGCGAGGTTGTTATGGGACTGAGACATAGAGTGTTCTGAATCTTGCAAGTAGGAGTGCGGGTGTGCAGAGATGTTCGGCTGGCACAAACGCCTGGCTTACGACGTCAGTCGCTATTGTGGAGGATATGTAAGGGCTCAAGCCGTGTATTTAAGTAGCTAACCTTCCCTCGCTCTGTGTGGGAACGAGGTAAGGATTGATACTTAGGGTAGACATTAAGCGTCTACTCCCCTCTTCGGTAAGTTAAAGATGGAACCACGAAGGACACGAAGAGCACAAAGAAGAGATTTTCTTTTCCTTCGTGTCTTTGTGTCCTTCGTGGTTCCATTCAAAAGCCATTGAAAATGGCGGGGTAAGCTTAATGTCCACCCTAAGAGTCAAAATATGGTTGTTTCTTTGTCGTCGACATGAATATTGTTAACCTTGGATTTTCCGAGTTTTCTGCGGTACATAAAAAAGACCTCGGTTATACAACACGTGGAGTATTGTTACCGAGGTCTGTTTGGTCAAAAACTAAAGTTTTATGTCAAAATATCAAAGTACCGACAATCAAGCCGCTTTCTGCTGCTGTGGCTCCGGCGTCCGGATCAGGTAATCAAAGGCACCCAACGCCGCATTTGCACCACCGCCCATGGCAATAATGATCTGTTTGTAAGGTGCGGTGGTGACATCACCGGCGGCAAACACGCCGGGTAGCGAAGTTTCACCTTGGGCACCGACAATAATCTCACCACGTGGGCTTAACTCCAGGGTGTCCTTAAGGAACTCGGCGTTGGGAACCAGACCGATCTGGACAAAGATACCCGACAACTCAATTGTATTGCTGTTATCCGTTGCCCGGTCGGTGTAACGCAGTCCGGTCACTTTCTCACCATCGCCCAGCACTTCAGTGGTCAGTGCTTCGGTAATGATTTCGATATTACCCATGGAGCGAGCCTTGCGTTGTAGCACTTCATCTGCTCTCAGTCTGCTGTCGAATTCCAGAACAGTGACATGTTCAACAATACCTGCCAGATCGATTGCGGCTTCAATACCGGAGTTACCACCACCAATGACTGCAACTTTTTTACCTTTGAACAGTGGGCCATCACAGTGTGGGCAATAGGCGACGCCTTTACCCCGATACTCCTGCTCGCCGGGCACGTTCATTTCCCGCCAGCGGGCACCGGTAGCGATAACCAGTGAGCGACTGTGCAATGTTGCCCCACTTTCCAGCTCAACCTGAATCAGATCACCCACCTGTTCCGCCGCCACAATCCGGCTGGCACGCTGTTGAGTCATGATATCCACGTCATAGTCACGGACATGTTCTTCCAGGCTCGCGGCCAGTTTAGGGCCTTCCGTCGCCTTAACGGAGATAAAGTTTTCAATACCAACAGTATCCATCACCTGACCACCGAAACGGTCCGCCACGATACCGGTACGAATGCCTTTTCGGGCACTGTAGATGGCAGCAGAGGCACCGGCAGGGCCACCGCCAACCACCAGCACATCAAACGGTGCTTTTTCCGAGATCGCTTCTGCCTGACGCCGGGCAGCGCCGGTATCCAGTTTGTTCAGGATTTCCTGCACAGATATACGTCCCTGGGCAAACAGTTCACCGTTCAGGTAAACCGAGGGTACGGCCATGATTTTCCGTTCGTCCACTTCGTTCGGGAACAAGGCTCCATCGATCATCACATTGGTGATGTTGGGATTCAGGGCTGACATGATGTTCAACGCCTGCACCACATCCGGGCAGTTCTGACAGCTGAGGGAAACGTAAGTTTCAAAGCGGTAGTTACCTTCCAGTGCTTTTACCTGCTCTGCCACGGAATCATCCACCTTAATGGGGTGACCACCACTGTGCAGCAGCGCCAGTACCAGGGAGGTGAATTCATGGCCCATGGGCAGGCCGGCAAAGCGGATTTCACTGCCCGTTGCCGCCGAGCGAACCAGCATGGAGGGTTTGCGCTCATTGCTGTTGTCTGATTGGGTGACAGATACCTTGTCAGACAGGCTGCCAATGTCGTTGGCCAGGGAGGCCATTTCCGCGGACTTATCGCTGTCGTCCAGAAATACCATCAGCTCAACGGCTGTTTTCAGGTTTTTCAGGTAACTCTGTAACTGGGCTTTCATATTTGTGTCGAGCATGGTCGCACCCCTGTTTATGATAAAAACGGTTTCTTACTTGCTTCGATCAGGCTTGTTCTGACCGGGCTTCTCAGACAAGCCTCTGTAAAGCTGGCCAGGAATATTGAACAACGGTTTACTCACTATTCCTGGTCAGCCTTTGAGCCATGCCCGAACAGGCTGTCCGGGCAGGCTATCAGCGGTAATCTATTACTTAGATCTTGCCAACCAGGTCCAGGGACGGTGCCAGAGTCTCTTCACCTGGCTGCCATGCGGCCGGGCAAACTTCGCCGTCATGCTCAGCGACGTACTGGGCAGCCTGTACCTTACGCACCAGGTCTTTGGCAGAGCGGCCAATGCCCAGGTCGTTGGTTTCGATGGCCTTGATTTCACCTTCAGGATTGATTACAAAGGTGCCACGCAGTGCCAGGCCGTCTTCTTCAATCATCACACCGAAGTTGCGGGTGATGGTGCCGGTTGGATCGCCGATCATCGGGAACTGGATTTTCTTGATGGTTTCAGAGCTGTCATGCCATGCCTTATGGGTGAAGTGGGTATCCGTTGACACGGAGTATACTTCGACGCCCAGGGACTGTAGTTTCTCGTAATGGTCAGCCAGATCACCCAGTTCCGTTGGGCAGACAAAGGTGAAGTCAGCCGGGTAAAAGAAGACCACTGACCATTTGCCCAGCAGGCTCTGTTCGGTCACATCGATAAACTCGCCTTTGTGGAAAGCAGTGGCTTTGAATGGCTTGATCACAGTGTTAATCAGAGATTGAGTCATTTGATTTTCCTTTTCGCTTCTCTCGGAGAGTGTTTTCTGGTTTAAGTTTGCCTTTCACGTGATAAAGATTACGACCAAATCATCGAACATAAAAATTAATTAAAAGAATACCTCTAATAGATTTACTTAATTGACAAAACTTCGGTTTCCCGAACAAAAAGGCGACAACAGGAACGATTTATGGAAGTCACGGTAGTATCATCCGCAATACTGATCACACTGGGCATAGTGGCAGGCATCATCAACACACTGGCGGGGGGCGGTTCCAACCTGACGCTGCCAGCCCTGATGGTCATGGGCATGCCCGCTGATATTGCCAATGCCAGCAATCGGGTTGGCATTTTCCTGCAGAGCCTGACCGGAGCCCTGGGCTTCAGGCAACATAACCGTCTGGAGACTGGAGAGATTCTGCCCATGATGATCCCTACCCTGGCGGGAGGTCTGGCGGGGGCAGTGACCGCGTCTTACAGCCCGGAGTGGGCATTAAAGCCCATGCTGTTGGGAGCCATGGTCACCATGAGCCTGATTATGGTACTGCGGCCAGCCATGATTGTTCCGCCAGAAGGTACTGTGCCATTGAAAGTGGCAGACTCACCGAAATCCTGGGTCGGCCTGACCATAGCCGGATTCTATGGCGGCTTTGTGCAGGCAGGTGTCGGCTTTATTTTGCTGGCGGCGGTATGTGGCGTTCTCCGTCACGACCTGGTGCGTGGCAATGCCCTGAAACTGGTCTGTACCCTGGCTTTTACGATAGTAGCCCTGGTCGTCTTTATTGCCCGTGACCAGGTGGCCTGGATTCCGGCATTGGTTCTGTCCATCGGTTATATCATTGGCGCACACCTTTCCGTAAAGTTTGCCATTAAGGCCAAACCAGACACACTGAAAAAGCTGCTGCTGGTAATGACCGTTTGCGGGTGTTTTGCGGCGTTATTCTTTTAACGAGAAGGTTTTTTAACGGCAACAGGTAATTAAAAAGCCGGCGTACTGTAACGGATCAGAAGCAAGTTTTTAACCGTAATACAACCTTCAGTATCCCAGAATACATAGGGGTAGTAGGGATCATCAGCCTCGTATCTGAGCAGAGAAGCAAAATGGGGCCCTAAGGAAGCAATCTTTCCATGATTATAAGCTTCCATATCGACGGTCACTACAAGGGGATCCTCCTTATGCCTGACGACGCCTTTTATATTTTTGTCCTCAGCCAACAGAGATAGCAATGGTTCCAGTGCCTGGTGTAAATGTTGCCGAATCAAGCTAATGCGCAGCGTTTGGAAATCGTATTTTCCACGTACATCCAGGACATACTTATTCCGTACCATATCTGGCTGAGGATCATCAGCACCCTCTTCTCTTATATCCGGAAGCGAAATATTTGCACTCGTAGACGGTCTGGAAGCTGAAGTAGTCAACAGGCGGATTCTCCTGCAAAGATCGTCAGCAGAGGTAACAGAACGGCAAACTATTGGGTCATCACTGGGGGTTTTCAACTTTGCTTCAGCAACACCATATGAGTCAGGCATTAACGTCGATGTACCTGAACATGCCTCTGAGGAATCATTGATTATATGACCTGAAAAAAACGTACCAGCATTTTTTTCAGCCCTTGAAGATATCTGTTTGCCACTGGCAATCTCACTATTGGACGGGAGTGACTGCGCCGCCAGGGTGAGCTGAAGTGAAGCAGGTGTATTCATTAGCACTCATACCCCCCCATGGGATTTCTTTTGTTGATTTATCCTATCAACAAGGTAGTCAACAAATTCACCATGCGCAGAAAAAAAATGCCCGGCGACGGCCGGGCTTTTCTTTTACGATCACTTGTACAGGGTCAGACAAGACCCTTTGGTTTTAGAAGCGTTTGGTTACCGATGCGCTGAACAAGTGGGCGGTGTTGTTGTATTCACCTTTCAGGTTAAAATTGCTGCCCGGAGTTCCATCATCATTATAATTTCTTTCATCAATTTTCACCTTTCCAGCGAACATATAGCCGTAGGCTGCATCAACGGTCCAGTCATTACCCAGCTCATACTTCGCTCCCACAGTAAACCAGTTACGATCACCATCAGGAATACGAGCGGTACGGTAATCATCTTTAACCGGGGTTTGATCCAGGGCGTAGCCTGCTTTCAGAGTCAGCTGATCGCTGTACTTATAACTTGCACCCAGCGCAAATGCCCAAGTGTTTGTCCAATTTTCCTGAACGTATGTGATTATTCCTGGGGCAGGCGAACCCGGGAAAGGATCAGAAACTGGGCCAGTTCCAGCCCCTTCATCAGAACTAATGACTAACTTGTCAAACTGGCTCCATCGTGTCCAAGTTGCTCCAGCCATTACTGTCCACCGGTCATCAATCTGGTGGGTTAAGCTAATGTCAATGTTTTCAGGCAAAGTAATATCAAGTTTTGCTTTCTCTTTCACAGAGGCCGAGCCTGATGTAGCAAGGAAAAGATTACCACTACCAGTAGCATGACCTTTTAGTTTCAGTTTGATACTGGAGCGATAGCTTATACCGAGAGATGTTGACTCTTGTGGCTGCCAAATTGCACCAATATTCCACCCATAAGCAACATCATCACCTTTGATCACAACATTATCATTGGGTGAAGCAGGGTTAATAAAACGGCTGAGTTCTCCTTCTCCATAGGTAGCGAAAACACCTAAACCCAAAGAGAGCTGATCAGAAAACTTATAGGCGACTGTTGGCTGGAAATTAACGATAGTAACTTGAGTTTCATCTGCAAGATATTTCCCTGCCCAGTCGTCATTGTAGTCTGTAGAAGAACCAAATGGCGCATAGATACCAAAACCGAACGAGAGCCGATCATCTACAGGCATTGAAAAATAGCCAAATGGTATCAAAGAAGTGTTCAGAAACTCATCATTACTACTGCTTCCATTAGTAGTTACCGCACCTGTAGGAGGAGGCAGAGTTATAGAGTTAGTACTGGTGCCTTTGAAGTCCCCTTTAGGAACAGCAACAGCCCCACCCACAGTCACCTGCCGCTCTTTCAAAAGTGCAATACCCGCAGGATTAGCCGCCATAATAGAAGCATCTTCTGCATTAGAACCCCGCCCCGCATAAGCAGTACCTGCAGCAGCCGCTGAAGATTCATTCAGGGCAAAACCCGCAGCACCAGCCTGCATGGCCAGTGTCAGTGTCGACAGGGCAAAGAGGGATTGATTGATTTTTTTCATTAGTACTTCCCTTCAGGCACATCTTGAGGTGCATTTTTATTATTGTGCGAATGTCGTGTGACTTTTCGTGATCGAATACTAATACATTTGTAACAATTTGAAAAGTAATGAACCACCAGTGAGCAACTTTCCAATACCCCCCACAAAAATCTGCCCACTGCCCACTGCCAACTTTTTTATGCTTCAACCAAAAGCTCTTTCCCAACCCGAGGCACCAACAACAACCTGGCCAAAGCCGGCAACAACCAAATAGCCCCAACCATATTCCAGACAAACATAAAGGTCAGCAAAATCCCCATATCCGCCTGAAATTTCAGCGGCGAGAAGATCCAGGTACCGACCCCAATGGCCAGAGTTACACCGGTAAAGGTAACGGCCTTACCCGTTATTTTCAGCGTTGCGTAATAGGCTTCTTCCAGGGACATACCCTGCCTCATAAAACTCTCTAAACGACTGTAGATATATATTCCGTAATCCACGCCAATCCCCACACCCAGGGCAATAACCGGCAGGGTCGCCACTTTCACACCGATCCCCAGGTAAGACATCAGCGCCTGACAGAGCACCGAAGTCAGTCCCAGTGGAATAATAATGCAGAGCACCGCTTTCACTGAACGGAAGGTAATCAGGCAGAGAATACTGACCACCGCATACACCCAGAACAGCATTTTATTCTGCGCCTGGGCAATAATCTCATTGATGGCCGCTTCTACTCCGGCATTACCGCTGGCCATGACAAACTGGAACTCTTCGGTGTTATTGATAGCAGCAAACGCCTGGGTCGCCTGAACCACCCGCTCCAGCGTTTCGGCCTTGTGATCATCCAGGAACAGGATAATCGGCGCACTGGAACAGTCGGCATTAAACAGTCCAGCCGCATTCCCCACCGAGTTGTTCAGCACATAAGGGTTACGGGAGAGGCTTTGCCATTTCAGACTTCCTTCATTCAGCCCTTTAATCACCTGCTTGGACACGGTGACCAGCGAGAGCGCAGACTGAACCCCCGGCACATTCTCCATATGCCACATATATCGGTCGATGGCATCCATCACCGGATAACGGCTACAACCTTCGGGCTGAGTTTCCAGATAGGTGACGAACAGATCGGCACTGGTGGCGTAATGGCTGTTAATAAACAGGTTATCCAGGTTGTAGCGGGAGTCCGGATGAAACTCCGGGGCACCGGGGTCAAGATCACCAATTTTCAGGTCAGTTGCCTTGTAAGCGCCCGCAGCGAAGCCCAGCAGGGCAATCAGGATAGACACCGGCATCACCTTGGGGCTGGCCAGTTTGGCGACCACTTGCCAGACCCGGGACTCCTGCTGCTGGCTCTTTCTGGCATGGTCAACGGAGCGTTTGCTGACTGTGATAAACGACATCAGCACCGGCAGCAGAACCAGGTTGGTTAAAATGATGGTAGCAACCCCGACACTGGCGGTAATCGCCAGATCCTGAATCACCTGAATATCAATCACCAGCAGGGTAAGGAAACCGATGGCATCAGAAATCAGTGCCACCATGCCGGGAATATACAGGGCTCGGAATGTCCGCCGTGCAGCGGTCAGGGAGTTTGCCCCCCGGGCCGTTTCGGCACTGATACTGTTAATGATCTGGACACCGTGGCTCACGCCAATGGCAAACACCAGAAAAGGCACCAGAACCGAGTAAAGATCAAGACCATAGCCAAGGGTAGCCAACAGACCCATCTGCCAGACCACCGCGATGATGGACGTCAACAGCGGAATAAAGGTGCTTTTCAGACAGCGGGAATAGAGGAATAACAGGAGGCTGGTAACGCCAAGGGCGATAATAAAGAACCAGACAATGGCTTTCACGCCTTCGAACAGGTCCCCAAAAATCTTGGCAATTCCGGTAATATGCAAATCAACACCCTGTGCCGCATATTTGCTGCGCAGCACTTCCAGTTGCGCAGAAAGGTGCTGGTAATCCAGGCTTTCGCCGGTTTCCGGATGTTTCTCAAACAACGGTGCACTGACGATACTGGAACGGAAATCGTTGGCAATGATCCTTCCGACCTGGCCGGATTTCAGAATATTTTCCCGAAGCTGGTCCAGGCTGGCCCGACTGCCGTCATAAGTGTCAGGAATCACCGTCCCACCGGTAAAGCCTTCTTCCGTTACTTCAATCCAGCGAACCGATGGCGTCCAGAGGGACTTCAGATTGCCTCGATCAACCCCCGGAAGATAAAACACTTCATCATTAATCTGCTTGAGCAACTCCATATACTCAGCGGAAAAAATATCGCCATCCCGGGGAGCCACCGCTATGCGAATGGTATTTCCGGAGTTGCCCCCCTCTTCCATATGACGAAGCATATTCTGGATAAAAGGGTGTTCCAGCGGCACCATTTTCTGGAAACTGGCATCCATCCGCAGTCCGGTCACCATCTGCCAGGTGAGAAACAGTGAGACCAGCAGGAACAACAGGCAAACCCGCAGACGATTATTGAAAATCATCCGTTCCACTATTGGTTCGCTGCCTTCCCTGGATAGAGAGGATTGGGATGAATGATGAAAAGACGACATAACTGGCTGCCCCGGATCTTTTAGTTATTTTTTTTAAAGCTTACTTAAAATACGTTCACAGTCGTACAATATAAAACTGTTTCTACTCCAACACACTGCCTTCCAGGGTCATCCGGTAGGCACCACCCTGGCCAACAACCACAATAAACCCATCACTGCTCGGTGCCAGTGCACTCAGTGTCATCCGGTCCGGCCGGTGTGAAACCGACAGACCACTGTTGGTACCTGAAGCCAGCTCCGCACCAGACCCGGTCAGTACCGCCCCGGAATTGCCAACCAGCGCAATACTGCCATCGGTCAGTTTGGTGGAACCAAACAGGGTTTGATCGGTACCGGAGCTGAGTGGTTGCCAGGTCTCCCCCAGGTCCGCACTCTGATAAATATTACCCCGCAAACCATGAACCAGAACACGACCATGCCCGCCACTTACACCAAACCAGGAACCTTCATACGGGCTCTCCAGAGTTACCCAGGACTGGCCCGCGTCAGAGGAGCGAAAGAGAATACCGGCCTCACCGGCCAGAAACAGGTTGCCCTGACCATCGTCGTTAATGGCGTTGTAGTGAAACTCATCGTCATTGGCGATACGGTCATCGATAAATTCCCAGCTCTTGCCGCCGTCTACCGTTTCAATAATGTAACCGTACGCACCCACGGCAAAGCCGTGAAGGCTGTCACTAAACCATACATCCAGCAGTGGTACTGTTGCCTCACGATCAACATACATCTGCTGCCAAGTCTCGCCACCATCTTCTGTCTTCAGTACTATGGCATCGTGACCGACGGCATATCCAATCGTTTCTGAGGGAAAGTGCACCGCCGTCAGCATTTGCATGGTTGGCACACTGGCCTGCTGCCAGCTGACCCCGTGATCATCGGAGTAGACAATGTGACCACGCTCACCCACAGAAACCAGCCTTTCACCACCATCAGTACGGGTCACATCCAGTAGAAGACTGTTGGCTGCCTTTATGGACTGGACCGCCGGGCGGTCAACAGGAGGCTTTGAAGATAAGGCATACACCGATTCGGCGGACAAGATTGCAACAGACAGTAATACGAAAGACAGAATGGCAACAGGCATACGACTTCCCTTCTTTTTATATTCTTGTTTTTAGTGAGACGAGTATAAACAAACATTATTGAACAGCGAAGTATATCCGGGTGTAGATATTGAAAATAAAACGATTATGGATAAAACAACCATCTGCCCGCCTGGTCATGTTGTGTTCATTGCAGGGTATCGCCATCGGTAGTGACCAGCTGTGCCAGGGAGACTATTTTTTGCCAGCAGCTTTTGAGCATAATAAACGGCAATTTGTGTTAGTATACGCCTGCTTTAGCCGAGCCAACGGTTTTACATTATAAAAAACGATAAAAAAAGGCACCTGTCATGAATAACAAACAGCTCGTACTATCAAGTCACCCCGGTGGCAACAACCCCCGGCAGGAGAACACAGAATGACTGACACTAACGACTTTGTCGGCGTCTGGGCTCTTGAGGAATGGTCCGTTACCCACAAACCATCCGGCTATGTTGTCTACCCATTTGACGGTAATTCCGAAGGCCATATTATCTACACTGAAAACGGTTGGGTATCAGCCACCCTGATGGAAACAGATCGTCCGCCCGTACCGCAGGATCGTCGCCATCTGTTTGCCGCTCGTATGCAACTCGCCCCCCCGGCAGGCATCCAGGCACCAGAATTGACCGCTGAAAAACAACAGAAGTTTGATCGGCTGAAAGAACTCTTCTGCCGCTCCGGCATGGGTTATGTTGCCTATTGTGGCCCATTTACTGTGAACGGAGATATGGTACAACACCATATTAAAAACAGTCTGATACCCCAGTGGACAGGTACTGTTCTGGAAAGAAAGTATGAGTTTGACGGTGATCTGCTCACCCTGAGCGCCACCGATGGTGATTTCGCCGATAAGCTGGTGTGGAAACGCACGGCTTAATCATTACCATCGATTTGCATGCGATTTGGTCATGTAACCAGCACTGCTATTGTGGGTGCCACCGAACGAGGCGAATGCTTGTGGAAGCCGGCACCTTATTCAGGAAGCCGGCTTAAACGAAACATCAGAGGCTTTTGGTAACTACTTCATAAACATCAGAAGAAAGGCCAGGCGTTGCTTTAATTCTCTCCAGTGCTTTGCGCATACGTTCACGACAGCCAGGCTCAAATTTACGCCAGCGGGTTAAAGGCGTCATCAGCCGTGCAGCAATCTGCGGGTTTTTCTTATCAAGATCCAGCAGCTGATCCGTCAGGAACTCATACCCCAGGCCATCCACACGGTGAAACTGCTTCATGTTGCCGGCAAAACCACCCAGCACAGAACGCAGTTTATTCGGACTGGTGGCATCAAAAATATCGTGTTGCATCAGTGCCAGAATATGTTCCAGGGTTCCCATTGATGGGCTGGCGGCCTGTACCGACAACCACTGGTCCATCACATTGGTATCATCCTGATAGCGTTCCAGGAAATCCGCCAGCGCTTCCTCAATCAGCTCCCGATTCTGACAGCCAGCATTAACGATACTGGCCAGTGCCGCAAAACGATCGGTCATATTAGACGCACCGTGATACTGCTGCTCCGCCAGCGCCAACATGCCTTTATCATTCAGACTGGTCAGATAGGACAGGCTGATATTTTTCAGCGTGCGTTCAGCAATATCTTCTGCTTCAGGTCGGTAAGGCTTATTGATGCTTAAAGAGCGCCACAGAGTTTCCAGCGACTCACGGTGCGCAGATGCAATCGCATTCTTGACGGTCAGGCGTGCCTGATGAATAAACTGCGGGTAAACCTCAACCGCCTGTTCCGCCAGGGACGCTTCCGATGGCAATGACAGCATCTCGGCTTTTACCGCCAGATCCAGCGACTCATCGGTGATAATCGTCCCAAACGCCTTGATCAGGCTTTCATCCGGGCTGCACTCCCTGCCCTGTTCCAGGGCCGCCACCATTTCATCAATCACACCACTGGCCAGACGCTGGCTGGCATCCCAGCGGTTAAAGTGATCGCTGTCGTTTTCCATCAGGAACAGCAGGTCATCACGGGAATAGTCATACCTGACCCGCACCGGCGCAGAGAACCCTCTTAATATAGAAGGCAGTGGGCGCTCTTCAATATTGTCAAAGGTGAATGTTTCCTTTTCCTGTTTAACATCCAGTACCTGATCGGTGTCTCCTGCGTTATTAAGCGGCAGATCCTCACCCTCTCCGTCCAGCAGGCCGATACGCACAGGAATATGGAATGGCAGCTTTTCTTTCTGCCCCGGTGTCGCAGGACAGGATTGCTCAATGGTCAGCCGGTACTGCTTGTTCTCTTCATCGTATTCATCACTGACCTTAAGTACTGGCGTACCTGCCTGGCTGTACCAGCGGCGGAACAGGCCCAGGTCGCGGCCAGAAGCATCTTCCATGGCTTTGACAAAATCTTCGCAGGTCACGGCCTGACCATCATGGCGCTCAAAGTAAAGATCTGACCCTTTGCGGAAATCCTCTGGCCCAAGAATGCCATGAATCATCCGTACGACTTCCGCCCCTTTTTCATAAACGGTGACGGTATAGAAATTGGAAATCTCAATAAACGACTCAGGTCTTACCGGATGCGCCATTGGCCCGGCATCTTCAGCAAACTGGGCGGTACGGAGAATGTTGACATCCTCAATGCGTTTTACCCCCCGGGAGTTCATATCCGCAGAAAATTCCGAATCCCGGAACACGGTAAACCCTTCTTTCAGACTCAGCTGAAACCAATCCCGGCAGGTAACCCGGTTACCGGACCAGTTGTGGAAATATTCGTGGGCGACAATCGCTTCAACCCGCTGGAAGCGGGCATCTGTCGCCGTTTCCGGACTGGCCAGCACACAGGCTGAATTAAAGATATTCAGACCTTTGTTTTCCATGGCACCCATATTGAAATGATCAACGGCGACGATCATGAAAATATCCAGATCGTATTCACGACCATAGACCTGTTCATCCCACTTCATGGATTTCTTCAGAGAGATCATGGCATGATCGCACTGGTCAATATTGTGCGCTTCGGTAAACAGCCTCAGTGTCACCTCACGGCCACTCATGGTGGTAAAGTGATCTTCCACATACTGCAAATTACCCGCGACCAGGGCAAACAGGTAGCTTGGCTTTTTGAAGGGGTCTTCCCAGGTGACAAAGTGCCTGCCATGGTCCAGCTCGCCACGCTCAATATCATTACCATTGGAGAGAAGCACCGGATACGCTGCCTTGTCGGCGGTGATTCGGGTGATAAACCGGGACATCACATCAGGACGGTCCAGGTAGTAGGTAATCTTGCGAAAACCTTCTGCCTCGCACTGGGTACAAAACATACCATTGGATTTATAGAGCCCTTCCAGGGAGGTGTTTTCCTGGGGCTTGATACGGCAGACGGTTTTTAAAGTGAACGCTTCTGTGGGTGTGGCAATCCTGAGAAAACCTCCCTCTTCCACGAAGTCCGGAAATGGCTGGTCATCAATTTCAAGAGAAAGAAGTTCAAGGTCATCCCCCACCAGTACCAGCTCAGGAAGCTTGTTCCGGGGAGCGTTTTCTGCAGCGCTGGCTGACGGATTATCAGGATTACGACGAATACTCAGCACTGAGGTAACCATCGCATGGTCTTCAAACAGATCAAAGGTCAGGTTGGTCTGATCAATCCAGTAGTCAGGTGCCTGATAATCTTTCAGGTAAATCGCTTTTGGTTGCGAGTCTTTCATCTTGTCCATCCTGTTGTCTTTTTCATAAGCGTTTGCACAGGGACTGTGATTAATTTACAGCCACGCTCACCTTATAGGCGGTATGTTTACGAATATTGACCACACCATTATCAAAAATCAGATACTGCCCCTTAATACCCAATAGCGTGCCTTCAATCAGCGGCTCCTTGTCAAAGGATCGGGATGTCACTTTGGCGGGGTATTCAATCACCGGGTAATCAATATTCAGTACGGCAGACGGGTCAATATCTGACTTTACACCTGCCAAAGGTTGTATCGCCTGAATGCCAAATTGCTCCTGCAATGCGGTAATCCGACTATTGTTCATGTCCAACAGTTCCCGGGCGGTGTCCTGCAGGTCCAGAGGGTCAGCGGGCCCCTTCAGCATAGCCCGCCAGTTGGTCCGGTCATTGATAAATTCCTTGAAAATCACTTCCAGCAGCCCCGATTGCTGTCGGGTCGCCACGCGAATAAATGGCATGGCCTGCGTGGCACCCTGGTCAATCCAGCGGGTTGGCACCTGGGTTGCCCGGGTAATGCCAACTTTCAGACCGGATGAGTTGGCCAGATAGACGACATGATCTGTCATACAGAAAGTTTCTCCCCAGGCGGGATCACGGCAGGTGCCCTGATGATAATGGCACTTTTCCGGACTCATAATGCAGCTGTCACACTGGGGCAACTTTTTAAAACAGGGATAACAGAACCCCTGGTTAAAACTCTTTTTGGTTTTCCGGCCACAGTGGCAGCAATGAATTTCCCCCTGGTACTGCATGGACAACTTTTGTCCCAGCAGCTCATTCAATGGCAGCAATTGATCGCCAACGGGCAGTTGGTAGGTAACCTGGCTCTTGCTGTTGTCAGTCCCGGTCAACAGGTCTGAATGCATTTTGCTGAGCGATCCGGTGATGGTGGACACAGTTGTACTCTTGTGTAGGGTAAGAACGGCCCTGTTATCAACCAACAGAGCGACATCAACATAAAGAGAGAATGTTCAGTTCCTGAAACGAAGAATGGTGGCCTCTTCAGCAGAGCTGTCCTCTTTGGACGATGTACCACCGGATTTGCATTTGCCGGGCATATAGCCGACCCGCTCTGACTCTGGCAGGTGTTCGTGTTCATAAACAATCACCGCCTGCAGGCTGACATCCCGTTCTTCTTCCGTCATGGCCCGTCCATCAGGCCACTTACCCAGCTCCAGGGCCAACTTCAATGCCTGATGAATAGCAGGCGTCATCTTCTCCAGAAAAGCATCTAACTGCATGGTATCGAATCCTTTTCAATCTTTTTCTTTAAACAGTAAACCGGCAATGGCACCCAGCAGACAACCTGCAACAAGACCTCCGGTATGTGCGGCATTGGCCATATTACCAAAGCCAATAGTACCCAGAACGCCGGTATAACCCACCACCAGCCAGGTCAGCATAAAGCCGTAGTAAAACGGCGGGAGTCCAAACTGCCAGTTCCGGTCCACCCTTTCCCGGGTCATGCAATACCCCATCAGGCCGTACACCACACCGGAAAAACCACCGAAAATAGTATCATCGCCACCCCAGAAATACTGGGTAACATTGGAAATCACCGCAGTAAAAACGATGATGGCCAGTAGATGAATGCCCCCCTGACGCGTCTCCAGCCGACTGCCAAAAATATACAGAGCCAGCATATTGAACGCCAGATGGCTCAGGCCAAAATGCAGAAAGATCGGACTGATCAGCCGCCAGTATTCCCCCTGATCAAGCCCCATGCCAAAACTGCCAAAGTAGAGATAACCATTAGCCACTTCGAAGGGAATAAAGGAGAACCAGGCTATTGCCTGCCAGTTGGCACCGGCCCGGGTGATCAGCGCGACCACCATACAGGCCACCATAAACAGCAAGGTGACCGGTATGCTCTGCCAGGGAATGCTCTTGAGCAAAGCACCCGCATTCACACCGGGCCTGGGTGGGGCTGCCAGCACTTTTAAATCACCGGACTGCCACTGCTGGTAAAGGCTGGTAACAATACGGGACTTTTCCTCATTCTCAGTCCAGATCACCTGTTTGCCTGACTCTTCTGTGACCTTATGGGGAATCCCCCGGGCATAGAGAAAGTAGGATAGGTCGCTCAGGTCGATGTCTCCGGGGAGTTCCAATGCCCTATGCATAACGTGAAAAAAGTCCTTGAATTAACAGCGCTCTTCCTGATAGTTCCAACGCAACTTGGAACGACAGGACTCATAAAAATTATGGTTCAGAGGGTGCAGCAGCTTTAAACGCTGAGACTTCTTATGAATCGTGATTTCATCCCCCGGTGCCGAGGTGATATGAATCTGTCCATCACAGCTGATCTGCGGGGATATGGTGTTTTCATGGCGAATCACCAGTTTCAGCTCGCTATCGCCATCCACCACCAGGGGGCGGTTGGTTAACATGTGGGGATACATGGGCACCAGAACAATGGCGTCCAGCCTCGGGTGCATAATGGGACCACCGCCGGACAGCGCGTAAGCGGTTGAACCGGTTGGCGTGGCAATAATCAAGCCATCTGCCCGCTGCTTATAGACGAACTGCCCATCGATATACAGTTCAAACTCAATGATTCGGGTCGACTTGCCGGGATGCAGCACCACATCATTTAACGCATCCCCCTGACCAATCACCTTGCCCTGGCGGCGAACCCGGGCCTCGAGAAGAAAACGACTCTCGGCCAGGTAACGTCCCTCAAGCACTTCCGCCAGCTGGTCATCCAGCTCATCCGGGGAGATATCGGTCAAAAATCCCAGCCGCCCGCGGTTGATACCGATCACGGGAATATCATACAGCGCCAGTGTCCGGGCAGCGCCCAGCATGCTCCCATCACCACCCACAACGATCACCAGGTCACACTGCTGCCCCATTTGCTCACGACTGATCATGGTAAAGGATTGAGCAGGCAACAGACCGTCCAGCTGTTCATCCAGAACTACGGTCGCCCCCCGCTTCCGCAGAAAGTCTGCCAGATGCCTTAGAGTATCCTCCACCTGAATACGCCCCTGGCGGCCGGTTACTCCGACAATTTTGAAGTGTTCCATAAACTCGGTGATGTCGCCTTAGAATGTGAGCCGGGAGCCTGCCGGACTTAAGCGTCCGTAGCGAGGATTGCGAGAAATTGAGGATAAAAATTTCTGCTTCTGAGGAGAATAGCGGGGCTATTTGACGAAGAAGCAGGAATTTTTAGACCAATTTATCGCAACCGCAGTAGGACAGTCTTAAGTCCGGCAGGCTCCTAGTATACGTTAGTCATGAACAGATTTTTACATCAAAGCATACATCATAGTCTTCAACAGGTTCTACAACAGGTTCTTCAACAGACAGCAGAGTGGCGACCCACCCAAAGAAGGCTCGGAATAATATAATTTGATGCAAATCAGAATCCGGGACAAGGCCGTTCAGTCAGCCTGAGTCGACGATATCATTGATTGTTTTGAATCGTTACTCAAGACGCTGTTAATAGCCTGTGTAACATACGTCTCGAAGCATTCCCGTTTGCCACTTTTCATTACCACGTAGAGTCCGGAAATATCATCACCCCAGGTCGCCATCAGCAGTTTTTTTTTGACCTCATCGCTGAAAGGACTGGCCATGACCAGACTCATGTAATCCCTGACACACGCCTCATGGCCATTTTGCAGCGCCTTGAACAACCCGGTAAAACCCTTACCGGATTTCGCCATCAGCAGATCCAGTTTGATCTCATCGCTGAAGGAGCTGTCCATCACCCGCCCACAGTAACTTTTGACGCACTCACCATGGCCATTTTGCAGTGCTATGTAGAGCCCGGGAAAACCACTGTCGGATTTCGCCCTCAGCAGATTCAGTTTGACCTCGTCGCTGAAGGAGCTGTCCATCACCCGATCCCAGTAACTCCTGACGCACTCACCATGGCCCTTTTGCAGTGCTGCATAGAGCCCGGGAAAACCAGCGCTGGATTTCGCCATCAGCAAATTCAGTTTGACCTCATCACTTAAGGGGCTGTCCATCACCCGATCCCAGTAACTCTTGACGCACTCACCATGGCCATTTTGCAGCGCTACGTAGAGCCCGGGAACACCATCGCCGGATTTCGCCATCAGCAGGTCCTGTTTGACCTTCTCGCTAAAGGGGCTGGCCATGACACAATCCAGGTATGTCCTGACGCACTCAACATGGCCATTTTGCAGTGCTACGTAGAGCCCGGGAAAACCATCGTTGGATTTCCCCCTCATCAGGTCCTGTTTGACCTCGTCGCTCAAGGAGCTGGCCATAACCCGATCAAGATAACTCTTGACGCACTCACTATGGCCATTTCGCAGTGCCTCGAAGAGCCCGGGAACACCATCGCTGGATGTCGCCCTAAGCAGGTCCTGTTTGACCTCGTCACTCAAGGAGCTGGCCAGGACCCGATCCAGGTAACTCTTCACGCACTCAACATAGCCATTTTGCAGTGCCACGAAGAGCGCGGGTAAACCCTTGGGGGATTTCGCCATCAGCAGATTGTGTTTGACCTCGTCGCTCAGGGAGCTGGCCAGGACCCGATCCAGGTAACTCTTCACAAACTCCCCGCAGCCGTTTTCCATTGCCACGAAGAGCCCGGGAACCTCCCTGTCGGATTTCGCCCTCAGCAGATTCTGTTTGACCTCGTCGCTCAGGGAGCTGGCCAGGACCTGATCCAGGTAACTCTTCACGCACTGCCCATGGCCGTTTAGCAGCGCCACGCAGAGCCCGGGAAAACCCTTGGGGGACTTCGCCATCAGCAGGTACTGTTTGACCTCGTCGCTCAAGGAGCTGGCCAGGACCCGATCCACGTAACTCTTCACGCACTCAACATGGCCATTTTGCAGTGCTACGTAGAGCCCGGGAAAACCATCGCTGGATTTCGCCCTGATCAGGTCCTGTTTGATCTCGTCACTCAAAGAGCTGGCCATGAGCCGATCCAGGTAACACTTGACGCACTCATCATGGCCATGTCGCAGTGCCTCGATGAGTCCGGGAGAACCCTTGGGGGATTTCCCCATCAGCAGGTTCTGTTTGAACTCGTCGCTGAAGGGGCTGGCCATGACACAATCAAGGTAATTCCTGACACACTCAACATGGCCATTTCGCAGTGCTGCGAAGAGCCCGGGATACCCCCTGGGGGATGTCACCATCAGCAGATTCTGTTTGACCTCGTCACTCAGGGAGCTGGCCATCACTCGATCCAGGTAACTCTTCACACATTCTCCGCGGCCGTTTTGCAGTGCCACGAAGAGCCCGGGAAAACCACTGTCGGATTTCGCCATCAGCAGATCCTGTTTGACCTCGTCGCTCAAGGAGCTGGCTATGACCCAATCCAGGTATTTCCTGACGCACTCCCCATGGCCCTTTTGTAATGCCATGTGCAGTCCTGGTACACCTTGGTCATTTTTCGCCATCAGGGCAATCTTTTGATTATATGGATCAAGCCGGGTCAGTTGCCCCATGAATTGATCGACCATTTGCGACGAAAAATGTCCATTTCTGAGCATTAAAAACAGGATGGACGAATTCATATCTGCCAGAATCCTGACCAACGAGCTACCGGCCCGGCTCTCAACCGTTGTCGTGGTTAAACATCCCCCCAAAGAAGGCTTGGGGTAATATGATTTGATTGAACAAGAATCCGGGACAAGGTGCTCTATTTTAATCGCCTTCAGGGTTTGCAGGTCAGAGACAATGAGCCGTCGGACTCTCAGGGTGTCGTTGGGGTCATAAAAGGCCAGTTTTATTTCCGGTCGCTCAGGCGACCAGTTTATCTTTAGGGCCATCAAATGGTTCAATGACGAAAACAGGTAGGTTTTATTTTGTTCGCTATCGACCAGCTGCTGCTGACAAGCCGCATAAAGTGCCTGGCCCAAGCCTGCCCGGTCAAAGTAATAACCTTCCTGTGCAGTTTTATATCCATCCGCCGTGGTGTCATCCAGGGCCTGATCCATTTTAATACCGCTGTGACGGGAAATTTTATCAAGCTGATCAATGGACGTGAATTTGCCAACCTCTTTCGTGCCAAACTTCCCTGTAGCAAACGCATAGGCCAAATGCCTGCAAGTAATCGGTTTATGATCAAAGAGATTGTTCGCTCTACAGTTGAATCTTCTCAGGTCGCCCTTTGATACGTATTGCAAAATCCCGGAGGTATTAACAGGCAGGGTCTCTGTCGAAGATTCTGTGGGTGTATTGCCACTTTCCGGGGTCAGGGACTTATCCACTCCGGGCTTATCATCCACCTGCAACAGGTAAGTGCGCCCCTGACGATTAAGTTGTTCGATTTTATGGCTGATCAGAGATGCATGTTGGGGAACATTTGCAGACTTACTTTTCTTTTCCCCAAGCAGGTTTTGTTTGACCAAATCGCTGAAGGGACTGGCCATGACCCAATCCAGGTATTTCCTGACGCACTCACCATGGCCATTGTGCCGTGCTGCGCAGAGCCCGGGAACACCATCGCTGGATTTCGCCAGCAGCAGGTCCTGTTTGACCTCCTCGCTGAAGGGACTGGCCATGACACAATCCAGGTATTTCCTGACGCACTCACCATGGCCATTTTGCAGTGCTACATAGAGCCCGGGAAAACCATCGTTGGATTTCGCCCTCATCAGGTCCTGTTTGACCTCGTCACTCAAGGAGCTGGCCATGATCCGATCGAGGTAAACCTTTACGCATTCACCGTGGCCATCTCGCAGTGCCTCAAAGAGTCCGGGAACCCCCCCGGGGGATTTCGCCATCAGCAGATTATGTTTGAACTCGTCGCTCAAGGGGCTGGCCAGGACACAATCCAGGAAATTCCTGACGCACTCAACATGGCCATTTCGTAGTGCTACGAAGAGCCCGGGAAAACCCTTGGGGGATTTCGCCATCAGCAGGTTCTGTTTGAACTCGTCGCTAAAGGGGCTGGCCATGACACAATCCAGATAATTCCGGACGCTCTCACCATGGCCATTTTGCAGTAAATCGTAGAGCCCGGGAAAACCATCATTGGATTTCGCCATTATCAGGTCCTGTTTGACCTTGTCACTCAGGGAGCTGGCCATGACCCGATCCAGGTAACTCTTCACGCACTCAACATGGCCATTTCTCAGTGCTTCGAAGAGCCCGGGGTAACCCCAGTCAGATTTCGCCATCAGCAGGTTCTGTTTGACCTCCTCGCTGAAGGGGCTGGCCAGGACCCGATCCAGGTAACTCTCCACGCACCCCCTGTAGCCGTATTGCAGTGCTACGTAGAGCCCGGGAAAACCCTTGGGGGATTTCGCCTTTATCAGGTCCTGTTTGACCTCCTCGCTGAAGGGGCTGGCCATGACCAGATCCAGGTATTTCCCGACGCACTCACCATGGTTCCTTTGAAATGCCATGTGCAGTCCTGGTACACCATCTTCATCCATAACCATCAGGGCAATCTTTTGATTGTATGAATCAAGTTGGTTCAATTGCCCCAGGAAGTGATCGACCATTTTCGAAGAAAAATGGCCATTTTGGAGCATTAAAAACAGGATGGACGGATTCATATCGGCCATAACCCTGACCAACGAGTGACCGGCCTGGCTCTCAACCGTTGTCGTGGTTAAACATCCACCCAAAGAAGCCTCGGGGTAATATAATTTGATATCAGAATCCGGGACAAGGTGCTCTATTTTAATCGCCTTCAGGGTTTGCAGGTCAGGGACGATGAGTCGTCGGACCCTCAGGGTGTCGTTGGGATCATAAAAGGCCAGTTTTATTTCCGGTCGCTCAGGTGACCAGTTTATCTTTAGAACCATCAAATGGTTCGATGACGAAAACAGATAGGCTTTATTTTGTTCGCTATCGGCCAGCTGCTGTTGACAAGCCTCATGAATTGCCAGGCCTAAGCCACTGCGATCAAAGTAATAAGCTTCCTGTGCAGTTTTATATCCATCAGCAGTGGTGTCATGCAGTGCCTGATCCATTTTAATACCGCTGTGACGGGAAATTTTATCAAGCTGATCAATGGACGTGAATTTACCGACATCTTTCGAGCCAAACGCCCCGGTAGCAAACGCATAGGCCAAATGCCTGCAAGCAATCGGTTTATGATCAAAGAGATTGTTCGCTCTACAGTTGAATCTTCTCAGGTCGCCCTTTGATACGTATTGCAAAATCCCGGAGGTATTAACAGGCAGGGTCTCTGTCGAAGATTCTATGGTTGTATTGCCACTACCCGGGTCCTTATCCACTTCAGGCTTATCCACCTGCAACAGGTAAGTGCGTCCCTGACGATTAAGTTGTTCGATTTTATGGCTGATCAGAGAGGCATGTTGGGGAACATTTGCAAACTTACTTTTCTTTTCCCCGGGAATGTTTTTTTGGTCAACAGAATTAATGGCTCGCGAAAATCCAGTGATGAGTATCTCTTCATTGACAGATTGAAAATCCTTCTGTGGTGATCCAGCAAATGAGCCTGGAGGATTCTGCCTGATATTATACATAGGCTAATGGGTGTTTATCCGTAGTCTGTGATTCCTGGCATCTGTTGACATCATCAATATAAGTATCAAATTCTGGCAAAGGATTTTATAAACGAAAGTCTGCCAGATGCTTTAGACCGAATATTTCATAAACTACCCCGAATCTCGCGCACGACCACAGATGTGGGAGATAGGGCGACGCAGGATGCCAAAGCCGAGGAGGCTGACCGAGAATAGACTGCCCTATTGCGGTGTCAGCAAATTGGTCTAAAAAGTCGGAAATTTTTAGCAAATAGAACCACTATTCACTGAAAATTTCCGACTTTATATCCTCAATTTTCTGCCATCCTCACTACGGGGTCGCCTAGACGGGCGCTATTCTCGGTCAGCCTCCGAGGATTTTGTGAGGGAGCGCCGTACCGGGGAGTACGGTCGACTGAGCAAAACTCCCTCAGAGCGGCAAAGGACCAGCGAGATCGGGAGCACGTTTATGAAATATCCGGGTTAGGCTGATATTTATAATCTGTGTAACATACGTCCTGAAGCATTCCTTTTTGCCATTTCTCAGTACCACGTAAAGTCCGGAAATACCATCCCCCCGGGTCACCATTAGCAGGTTTTGTTTGACCTCATCGCAGAAGGGACTGGCCAAAACCAGACTCAGGTAATCCATGGCGCACGCCTCCTGGCCATTTTGCAGCGCCTTGAACAACCCCGGAAATCCCGTGTCGGAGGTCGCCATCAGCAGATTCAGTTTGACCTCGTCGCCAAAGGGGCTGGCCATCACCCGATCCCAGTAAATCCTGACGCACTCACCATGGCCATTTTGCAGTGCTACGTAGAGCCCGGGGAAACCACGGCCGGATTTCGCCCTCAGCAGATCCAGTTTGAACTCCTCGCTAAAGGGGCTGGCCATCACCCGATCCCAGTAAATCCTGACGCACTCACCATGGCCATTTTGCAGTGCTACGTTGAGCCCGGGAAAACCACGGCCGGATTTCGCCCTCAGCAGATCCAGTTTGAACTCCTCGCTGAAGGGGCTGGCCATCACCCGATCCAGGTAAATCCTGACACACTCACCATGACCATTTTGCAGTGCTGCGCAGAGCCCGGGAAAACCACTGTCGGATTTCGCCCTCAGCAAGTCCTGTTTGAACTCCTCGCTGAAGGGGCTGGCCATCACTCGATCCCAGTAAATCCTGACGCACTCACCATGGCCATTTTCCAGTGCTACATAGAGCCCGGGAAAACCACTGTCGGATTTCGCCCTCAGCAGATCCAGTTTGACCTCCTCGCTGAAGGGGCTGGCCAGGACTCGATCCAGGTAACTCTTCACGCACTCCCCGTGGCCAGTTTTAAATGCCGCGCAGAGCCCGGGAAAACCACAATCTGATTTCGCCCTCAGCAGATCCAGTTTGACCTCCTCGCTGAAGGGGCTGGCCATCACCCGATCCCAGTAACTCCTGACGCACTCACCATGGCCATTTTGCAGTGTTACGTAGAGCCCGGAAAAACCACTGTCGGATTTCGCCCTCAGCAGATCCAGTTTGACCTCCTCGCTGAAGGGGCTGGCCATCACCCGATCCCAGTAAATCCTGACGCACTCACTATGGCCATTGTGCAGTGCTATGTAGAGCACGAAAAAACCACTGTCGGATTTCGCCCTCAGCAGATCCAGTTTGACCTCCTCGCTGAAGGGGCTGGCCATCACCAGATCCCAGTAAATCCTGACGCACTCACCATGGCCATTTTGCAGTGCTACGTAGAGCCCGGGAAAACCACAGCCGGATTTCGCCCTCAGCAGATCCAGTTTAACCTCCTCGCTGAAGGGGCTGGCCATCACCCGATCCCAGTAAATCCTGACGCACTCACCATGGCCGTTTTGCAGCGCCACACAGAGCCCGGAAAAACCCCTGAGGGAGTTCGCCATCAGCAGATTCTGTTTGACCTCATCGCTCAGGGAGCTGGCCAGGACCCGATCCAGGTAACTCTGCACACACTCCCCGTGGCCATTTCCCAGTGCCACGAAGAGCCCGGGATAACCCTCGGGGGATGTCGCTATCAGCAGATTCTGTTTGACCTCGTCGCTCAGGGAGCTGGCCATCACCCAATCCAGGTAACTCTTCACACACTCCCCGTGGCCGTTTTGCAGCGCCCCAAAGAGCCCGTGATAACCCTTGGGGGATGTCACCATCAGCAGATTCTGTTTGATCTCGTTGCTCAGGGAGCTGGCCATCACCCGCTCCAGGTAACGCTTCACACACTCCCCGTGGCCGCTTTGCATTGCCACGCAGAGCCAGGGAAAACCACTGTCGGATTTCGCCATCAACAGGTCCTGTTTGACCTCGTCGCTCAAGGAGCTGGCCAGGACCCAATCCAGGTATTTCCTGGCGCACTCCCCATGGCCCCTGTGTGATGCCATGAACAGCCCTGGCACACCATCGTCATTTTTAGCCATCAGGACAATTTTTTGATTATATGGATCAAGCCGGTTCAGTTGCCCCATGAATTGATCCACCATTTTTGAAGAAAAATGTCCATTCCTGAGCATTAAAAACAGGATGGACGAATTCATATCCGCCAGAATCCTGACCAACGAGTTACCGGCCCGGCTCTCAACCGCTAGCGTGGTTAAACATCCACCCGAAGAAGGCTTGGGGAAATATAATTTGATTGAATAAGAATTCGGGAAAAGGTGCTCTATTTTAATCGCCTTCAGGGTTTGCAGGTCAGGGACGATGAGTCGTCGGACTCTCAGGGTGTCGTTGGGATCATAAAAGGCCATTTTTATTTCCGGTCGCTCAGGCGACCAGTTTATCTTTAGAGCCATCAAATGGTTCAATGACGAAAACAGATAGGTTTTATTTTGTTCGCTATCGACCAGCTGCTGCTGACAAGCCGTATAAAGTGCCTGGCCTAAGCCAGCCCGGTCAAAGTAATAACCTTCCTGTGCAGTTTTATATCCATCCGCCGTGGTGTCATCCAGGGCCTGATCCATTTTAATACCGCTGTGGCGGGAAATTTTATCAAGCCGATCAATGGACGTGAATTTGCCCACATCTTTCGTGCCAAACTTGCCTGTGGCAAACGCATAGGCCAAATGCCTGCAATTAATCGGTTCATGATCAAAGAGATTGTTCGCCATGCCGTTGAACCTTCTCAGGTCGCCCTTTGATACGTATTGCAAAATCCCGGAGGTATTAACAGGCAAGGTCTCTGTCGAAGATTCTGTGGGTATATTGCCACTATCCGGGGGCTTATCCACCTGCAACAGGTAAATACGTCCCTGATGGTTAAGTTGTTCGATTTTACGGCTAATCAGAGATGCATATTGGGGAACATTGGCTGACTTACTTTTCTTTTCCCCGGGAATGTGTTTTGGATCAACAGACTTAACAGCTCGCGAAAATCCAGTGAGGGTTGTCTCTTCATTAACAGATTGAGAATCATTACCAGGTATTTCAGCAGATGAACAAGGTGGATTCTGACTGATATTATCCATAGTACATTATTTCGATGATTTTGATGTGTACAATCTCCGTTCACCCTTAGCGTCCTTCGGTTCCTCAGGACGAACAGAGTTTGGAGGCCATTGATAAAAAGAACCCATCAATTACATTGAAACCATGTAATAGTATATAAACGTCAGTATGAACAGATTTTCACATCAAAGCATACATCACACTCTACAACAGGCAGTAGAGTGGGTACAAAACAGCCCGCCGTTATTTAATCGTACGACCAGCCCTCTTTTTCTTGACTCCCCCTTACCGGCCGGAACAGCCCCGGTGATTCCTGACCAACAGCAACTGGCCCTTCTGGAAAGTCTGGTTAACCAAAAAGGCAATCCCCTGCTCGGCATTTTCAACGAAACCCTATGGCAGTTCCTGCTGAACCAGCTGCCTGATAACCAGACCATTGCCGTTAACCTGCAGGTGAATGGTGAGAAAAATGGTCAGCCTGCCACACTGGGTGAATATGACCTTATCTACCAGCGGAAAAACCAGTTTATCCATCGGGAGCTGGCCGTTAAGTTTTATCTGGGTATGCCTGGTGAAGCTGACAATGCCATGGGGTCTCCATGGCAACATTGGGTCGGTCCCGGACTCAGGGACCGGCTGGATCGCAAGATGGATCGCCTGCTCCATCATCAAGCCCTGTTGAGTGATAGCCATGAAGGGCGGGAAACATTATTAACGCTGGGTATTGTCCAGCCGGTTGCTAAAGAGATCCTGATACAGGGAAGGCTTTTTTATCCCCTGTACCGCACAGATAAAACAGCCATACCGCAACTGAACGACATCCAACTAATAACTCAGGCAGAACAGAATATAACAGCGCAATGCCCGCCACCCGAGTATTGCAACCAGAATCACCTGAAAGGTTATTGGTTAACTCAAAGCCATTTCCTTCTGAGTACCCGGTCCATCACCAGGGATGTCCGCTTCCAGATACCTCAGAAAGTGCAGTGGTTGAATCAGAACCCTGTTGCAGAGTTGCTCGATCATGATGCGCTGATACGCCAGCTGCAACCGCAAAAACGACCGGTGTATATCAGGGCAATCCATCAGGCGCTGCAACAACAGATGCATTTGTTTATTGTGCCTGATGACTGGCCTGAGAGAGCGATAAAGGCTGTAAAACCTACGCGATGTTCGACAGTTCTTTGATCAAATAATCGATCATACAAAAGACAGTGGTGATAAACTGTTCAACTGGCATGGCTGATATCCTTTTTGGAGTCCACTGTTTTTAATAGCAGACAGAAAGGACAGCCATGCCCTATTAGGTCAGTTAAAAGTCGAACATCGTGTATAGTTACTTCCGGCAGGATGATAAGCCGACAGGATTTCAGTCGGTTTCTTCCTGATTCTACTCAAGGGGAAGTCTGAGGCAGCCAAGATTAAAGCCCCCCGGTTTTCTCCAACTTTTTCACGGAACTTCAGGTTGATAAACAAGTCTGACAAGTTATGAACAGTGTCAGTCAATCTTGTGCAATCTGCTTTGATGAAATAAAGGAAAGTCCTGGTACAAGGCGCTCTCCCACTGCAGCGGCCCTGGCTCGAAAGATCCGAATCAAAGACACGACCACAGTCGTAAGGCTACAGCCGTGCACTCATGAATACCACCACGCATGCATAAGCGATTGGGTAAGAATATCCCCACGATGTCCAATTGACCGCCGCTTGATAACGGGCAGTACTCCCTCAATGACCTGGCCCGTAGATCTGCGGAAGGAGCTATTCAAGTCAATTGAGGGCAACCGGATCGAGGATGTGGAGGATATTCTGTCAACCGGGCTCAACCCTGATCAGCGGTCGTTCCCGGATAGGAAAAACCCTCTAACCCTGTCGTTAAAGCAACAATGTTGGGAAATAGCAGCACTGTTGATCAGGGCGGGTTTGACCACCAACAGTAAAGTAGCGCAAAACAACCTGGGCTTGATGTACCTGAACGGTCTGGGGGGGGAGCAGAACTACGCCGAGGCCCTGACCTGGTTCTACAAGGCCGCCGACCATGGGAACGCCAACGCACAAAACAACCTGGGCTGGATGTACCTGAAAGGTCTAGGGGTTGAGCAGAACTGCACCGAGGCCCGGACCTGGTTCCACAAGGCCGCCGACCGGGGGGACGCCAACGCACAATACAACCTGGGCTCTATGTACTTAAAGGGTCTGGAGGTGGAGCAGAACTACGCCAAGGCTCTCACCTGGTTCCGCAAGGCCGCCGCCCAAGGGGACGCCGACGCACAAAACGACCTGGGCTGGATGTATTCAAAGGGCCTGGGGGTAAAGCAGAACTACGCCGAAGCCCTGACCTGGTTCCGTAAGAGTGTCAAACAGGGAAGTGCCGCCGCGCAAAACAATCTGAGCTGGATCCTCAGGGAGTTGCTTCTGGAGACGGAGCAAAACTCCGTCGAGGCCTTTATCTTGTTCCGCAAGGCCGCCAAAAAGGGAGACGCCGCCGCGCAAAACATCCTGGGCTGGATGTACTTTAAGGGGGTGGCGGTGGAACAAAGCCACGGTAAGGCTCTGATCTGGTTCTGCAAGGCCGCTGACCAGGGACACGCTCCCGCACAAAACAACCTGGGCTGGATGCACTATAAGGGTCTGGGAACGGAGCAGAACCACACCGAAGCCCTGACCTGGTACGACAAGGCTGCCGACCAGGGACACGCCACGTCACAATATCAGCTCGGCTGGATGCACCTTAAGGGGCTGGGGACGCAGCAGAACTGCGCCAAAGCCCTGACCTGGTTCGGTAAGGCTGCCGACCAGGGGCACGCCGCTGCGCAATATCAGTTGGGCTGTATGCACCAGAAGGGTCTGGGGGCGGAGCAGAGCTACGCCGAGGCCCTGATCTGGTTCCGCAAGTCTGCCGACCTGGGACACGCCGCTGCCCAGTATCATCTGGGCTGGGTGCTTCTGAAGGGGCTGGGAATAAAGCAGAACTATGCCGAAGCCCTGATCTGGTTCCGCAAGGCCGCCGACCAGGGAGACGCCGGTGCACAACACAGCCTGGGTTGGATGCACCAACACGGTCTCGGAGTGGAGCAGAGCTATGCCGAGGCCCTGGCCTGGTACCGCAAGTCTGCCGACCGGGGAAACGCCGATGCACAAAACAACCTGGGCTGGTTGTACCTGATGGGCCAGGGGGTGGAGCAGAACTATGCCGAAGCCCTGTTCTGGTTCCGCAAGTCTGCCGACCAGGGTGCCGCCGCTGCGCAATATCATCTGGGCACGATGCACCGGAAGGGCCTGGGGGTGGAGCAGAACTACGCCGTGGCCCTGACCTGGTTTGACAAGGCCGCCAGGCAGGGGTACCCCGCTGCGCAAAAAAGTCTGAACTGGCTGCACCGCAACAGCCCGGGGGTGGAGCAGTCAAGCTGCTGACAGCGAACTTTACCCATAACCTTTTGTCCAACTCCCGTTTCCCGGCTATTTCCATGGCGTAGTTTCATCCATGGGTTTCACCAACCTTTATCAATTGCCAAAAAACAACAGTCATTAAGTCAGCTTTTCAACAGGACGTAATTATGCAGCCAATTTCACCCGCTCTGGCAGCCCCGGGCTGCAATGCCGGTTTTGACCAGCCTTTGCCAGCGCCGGAAACTGCCTCCGGCAAAACACCTGGCTTGTTACAACAAGGCCAAAAACCTATTAGTGACAGTATGTGGAGCCAGGTTCCCGCCGTTCAGGTCATGGCATTTCGTCTGCTCAACCGTCTGTCATCGGAAGGCTGGGCCCGGGACCTGGTGGATATGATGTATCTGGATGATGAGACCCGTGAGTGGGCAGAGTCCGAATTAAGCAGTGAAGAATCAACAGCCCCCACACTGGACAGCAACGGCAGTGTATTGAAAGCGCAATGCCCGCCACCCGAGTATTGCAACCAGAATCACCTGAAAGGTTATTGGTTAACTCAAAGCCATTTCCTTCTGAGTACCCGGTCCATCACCAGGGATGTCCGCTTCCAGATACCTCAGAAAGTGCAGTGGTTGAATCAGAACCCTGTTGCAGAGTTGCTCGATCATGATGCGCTGATACGCCAGCTGCAACCGCAAAAACGACCGGTGTATATCAGGGCAATCCATCAGGCGCTGCAACAACAGATGCATTTGTTTATTGTGCCTGATGACTGGCCTGAGAGAGCGATGAAAGTCGCTAAAACCTATAGGGCCTGTTGAGGTTTTACATCGGTAACCAGACGATACAGCAGGCCATAGCGACGACGCTGACGCTGACGCTGACATAGTTGCGCTTTAACTTGTCATATCTTGTCGCAACACCTCGGAAGTGCTTCAACCTGGCAAATATATTCTCGACCAGATGTCGGTATTTGTATAATCCCCAATCCATACCCGTATTCCCCACCTTGGAACCCTTCCTTCTGGGAATAACCGGATTGGATCCTTTTTCTGTGATTTTATCCCTGACACTGTCGTAGCCCTTATCCGCTATGACATTCTCAGCTGTGAGCCCCAGCTTTCAAGGTCATCATAGATGTTGTATTCATCGGTATAAATCTGGCTCTGTGGGGCTACGTGTTTCTTGATAAATGGTTTGATTGTCGCCTTCTTAACGTTCGACAGCATGTTGATAATGACCTGACCTCCCCTTTGAATCATTCCCAATACCGGCGGTTTGTCTTTTTCAAGAGTCCCACGGCCCGGAGCGCCTTTAAGCCTTCTTTTTCTCGGTGGACGATCCAGATTTTTTTAATGCTTCAGGGTGTCCCTTGTGTCCAGCTACAATGTAGACCTCGTCGAATTCAACTTCGCCATCAAGAATCACTTCAGGCTTTCGGTCAACAACACCATTTCGTAAGACTGTGGTCATATGGTGTGCATCACTGACACACAGATCAAGTTCCTGAGCTATCTGGCTGTTGGAGACGTTCAGCCCCATTAAATAGAGACAGGCAATCCAGACTTTGAGTGGTCGGTGGTGTCCTGCGAAAACCGTATTTGTCAGGTCATCGAAGTAGCGTTTACAGGACTTACAGTAATAGTGCTGGCACTCTACCTGCACATTGTCGTGTCCATTCTTTTTGACATTCTCAGAATCACATTGCGGACAGAGAACAGTGCCATCTGGCCAGCGGTTCTCACGGATCATCTCAAAGCAGGTTTCATTACTGATGAGATCTGAGATTCGGCCTATATTCATGGTCAATGCTGGCGATGGCTAATTATATCCACCAAGGATAGTTCAGCAGTTCGGCATTCGAAAAGAGCCTAAAACATTTGTCCAGCTCAGCTACTTTATCAAGTCGTCCCAGTCTGTACCGAGTTCATTTATTTCATGGGCTGGTTCCTGCGCAGGAACACTCTGCCTGTTCATTCGTTCCCGGATTCCCTTAATACCCTGGGATACTGAGTTGACCGCAGCGCTTGCCAGTTCTTTACCACGGGTCAGTGGTTTCATCGCCAGCTCCTGACCACGCACCCCCTCCTGGTAACCGGTAATCCATTGATAGGTTGAATAGCCGGCAATCCCCAATCCGCCCGCTGCCAGAAGGGAACCTGTGGTGATTCCCATCGTAGCGGCTGTTGTCGCTGCAGCGGCATTGCTGCCGTCCATGTCGGCAATCATTCCTTCATCGCCAACGCTCCTGCGCCCGATGCGGTGGGGGGCATGTCTACCCGCCTCGATGCCGACTTGTTTACCCGAGGTTTCGACCGTGGTGTTCATCGCTATGGTGCTTGAACCATCGGCAATGGATGTAGCGTTATTGACCTGGCAAGCATCACTGTACGACAAGTGCAATGCATCCAGAAATTCGGTTCGCGCAGAGCAATTGGCTGTTAACACCCGTGGGTCGGCTTTTTGGCAAAGAAGCTGATCATTGGCGACAGATCCATTATTCACTTTAGTGCCATCGACATAGCTGTTCACCGCCGTGGTGTTGGCAACCGTTCCTCTAACGTCTCCACCCCCGATGCCGGCGTCTGCATTTGTACCCGAGGTTACGACCGTGCTGTTCACCGCCGTGGTGTTGGTAACCGTTCCTTCGACCCAAACAATCCCCCCCCCAATGCCGGCGTCTGCATGTGTACCCGAGGTTGCGACCGTGCTGTTCACCGCCGTGGTGTTGGCAACCGTTCCTTCGACCCAAACACCCCCCC
>NZ_JAGHQV010000420.1:0-636 GCF_017744175.1 Thalassotalea sp. G20_0
GGCATGAACGTCTGGTTGTTTGTAATCGTTACCTGAAGTTGTGTATTTCCAACTTATACCAGCACCGCTTCTGTCCATAATTATATTTCATTAATTCATGGAAAATATAAAAAGTAGACTATTCTACGGCATCAGCAGTTAGCATTTTTTACTGGCTTTTTTCTTTTTTTCTCTTCCTTTTTCTTTTTTTGGGCTTTTTTATTTTCTCTTCTAAATATTCTTCGGCGGTAAAATAACAGTCATCTGAACATTGCCCTCCATCATCGGCAGTAAAATATGCCTCACCTACCGCCCACTCGCCGCTGTTAATTGACACAGAGCCATAAGCCTCTGGCGGGACGGCTAACTTTGCCTTTATTTGCTCAATAACTATTTTCATTGAATCCTGGTTATCAATCTTGTTCACCGGGATTTCAATAACTTCAAATCCTAATTTCTGCAGCAGGGCGATTTTCAGCAACGTTGATCCATTCCTGGTTTTGAAATCACCACTGACGTAATGAGAAGGACCCTGAATGTCGATAACCGTGTTGTAATCTGGCAGTAGCAGATCAACCGGAGGTAATGAGTTCAGACTCTTTTCTTCTTCAATCTTCAACAACGGAAAATTCCATTGGAGGTGATCGCGGAAGGTGG
>NZ_JAGHQV010000421.1:0-634 GCF_017744175.1 Thalassotalea sp. G20_0
ACTATTCCCTGGTGGAGAGAAATACCCTGGGTTTGCCGTCTACTGCCAGATACTACGCTGAGGCAAATACGGTTGCTGAATTGCAGTTGGCACTGGCTTTTGCCAGGGAAAAGCAGTTGCCCGTTATTCCCCTGGGCGGTGGCAGTAATGTAGTGCTTGGTGATTTTCTTGATGCCCTGGTTGTGCACGTTAATCTCAAGGGAAAAATGGTGTTGAGTCGTGATCAGGAGTGTGTTCGGGTCAGGGCTGAGGCGGGAGAGAACTGGCATGAGTTTGTTTTATGGTCTCTGTATCATCAGGCCTATGGGCTGGAAAACCTCTCCTTAATACCGGGTAACGTTGGCGCTGCACCTATCCAGAATATTGGTGCCTATGGTGTTGAGTTAACGGATTCTTTCGTTTCGCTGGAGGCGATGAACCTTGAATCCGGGCATGTTGAGTATTTTGACCGGGAAAGTTGTAGCTTTGGTTATCGTGATTCGGTATTCAAAAGAGAAAAGCGTGATCAGTATATTATTGTCGCTGTAACCCTGGATCTTGATGCAACATTAAAACCCAATCTGGGCTATGGCCAGTTAGGTGATCTGCTTGCCAGACGTCTGGGCGATCAGGCTCCCTCCGCAGTGGATATTAG
>NZ_JAGHQV010000422.1:0-633 GCF_017744175.1 Thalassotalea sp. G20_0
ATGTTGTTCACTGCCGCACAGGCAGCTTAGAAATGGAGGGGATTAACCAGGACCTTTGGGTTGAAGTTCACTGCCGCACAGGCAGCTTAGAAATGTCTCCCTGCCCTTATAAAAAGACTCCAACGGTTCACTGCCGCACAGGCAGCTTAGAAAAGACCGCCATAGATATGATTGAAAAAGTTCTGGTTCACTGCCGCACAGGCAGCTTAGAAAGATATGGTTTATGTGGGAATAGTCCGGTTTTTGTTCACTGCCGCACAGGCAGCTTAGAAATCCACCGCCAGCACCGGCTCAAGAATGCGGTTGTTCACTGCCGCACAGGCAGCTTAGAAACACGGGCGGAAACCCTGGGCATCCCTCGCACTGTTCACTGCCGCACAGGCAGCTTAGAAATGATGCATCGAGCGGCTGATGTAGTCCTGATGGTTCACTGCCGCACAGGCAGCTTAGAAAACAGTTTCAAACCGTCCCCGGTGGCCTTCGACGTTCACTGCCGCACAGGCAGCTTAGAAATGGGTTGCCCTGGCAGATCCCGGGTCATCACAGTTCACTGCCGCACAGGCAGCTTAGAAAAACGATCCAAAGACCGGTTGGCTACATGTCATGTTCACTGCCGCACAGGCAGCTTAGAAA
>NZ_JAGHQV010000423.1:0-629 GCF_017744175.1 Thalassotalea sp. G20_0
AGATAACCCCATCAATTAACCTTCCGGCACCGGGCAGGCGTCACACCGTATACGTCCACTTTCGTGTTTGCACAGTGCTGTGTTTTTAATAAACAGTCGCAGCCACCTGGTATCTTCGACCAGCCTCAGCTTACGGAGCAAGTCCGATCACCAAAGCCGGCGCACCTTCTCCCGAAGTTACGGTGCCATTTTGCCTAGTTCCTTCACCCGAGTTCTCTCAAGCGCCTTGGTATTCTCTACCTGACCACCTGTGTCGGTTTGGGGTACGGTCCCTTCTGACCTGAAGCTTAGAAGTTTTTCCTGGAAGCATGGCATCAATCACTTCAGCTCCGTAGAGCCTCGTCATCAATTCTCGGCCTTGAGGATCCGGATTTGCCTGGATCCCCAGCCTACGATCTTAAACGCAGACAACCAACGCTGCGCTGACCTAGCCTTCTCCGTCACTCCATCGCAGTCAGAAGGGGTACAGGAATATTGACCTGTTTCCCATCGATTACGTCTTTCGACCTCACCTTAGGGGCCGACTCACCCTGCGCCGATTAGCGTTGCGCAGGAACCCTTGGTCTTCCGGCGGGGGAGCTTCTCACTCCCCTTGTCGTTACTCATGTCAGCATTCGCACTTCTGATAC
>NZ_JAGHQV010000424.1:0-628 GCF_017744175.1 Thalassotalea sp. G20_0
GCCCGTGACGGGCGGCTGGCCGGTGGTTAACAATCCACTGGTGGGCGTGGTTCCTCTGTTACCACTGCCACCGGATGAGTGATGGTGACCGGAGTTGTCATTGTCAGATGAATCATCATCACTATCACCCCCGCCTCCCTTCTTCTTCCCATCTTCTACCAGTTCGTAAACATCATAACCTACCCAGCCGGCAACGCCGAGTGCCACGGCTGCAGCAATGATCATAAGTAATTCCGGGGTCAGGAGTCCGACAGCCAGTGTTTCGGCAAAACCGGCCATCAGGGCGGGTGCAGAGAATCCAACAACGCCTTCTGAAACTATCCTTTTTACGGCCTTTTCATACAACTCATCGGCGGCACAAGCGCCCATGCCACCTCCGGCCAGGGCTCTTTTACGTCGACACGCGGGTTCTTTTATTTTGCCACTGCTGCCTTTGTCACGAATGCGGATATGGGCCCAGTCGTCGCCGCCGCCGGGTGCATGCTGTGGCGGGGCGGGTGCCTTGGCCATCAAATCCTTAACACTACTTTTGAGCCCATCACCCAGGGAGCCCAGAACATCGGTATCTGACATAAACTCCTCTAATGCATCCTCAATGCTGGCCGCTGCATCTTCCGCCGCCGCATCG
>NZ_JAGHQV010000425.1:0-628 GCF_017744175.1 Thalassotalea sp. G20_0
CGATGCGGCGGCGGAAGATGCAGCGGCCAGCATTGAGGATGCATTAGAGGAGTTTATGTCAGATACCGATGTTCTGGGCTCCCTGGGTGATGGGCTCAAAAGTAGTGTTAAGGATTTGATGGCCAAGTCACCCGCCCCGCCACAGCATGCACCCGGCGGCGGCGACGACTGGGCCCATATCCGCATTCGTGACAAAGGCGGCAGTGGCAAAATAAAAGAACCGGCGTGTCGTCGTAAAAGAGCCTTGGCCGGGGGTGGCATGGGCGCTTGTGCCGCCGATGAGTTGTATGACAAGGCCGTAAAAAGGATAGTTGCAGGAGGCGTTGTTGGATTATCTGCACCCGGCCTGATGGCCGGTTTTGCCGAAACACTGGCTGTCGGACTCCTGACCCCGGAATTACTTATGATCATTGCTGCAGCCGTGGCACTCGGCGTTGCCGGCTGGGTAGGTTATGAAGTTTACGAACTGGTAGAAGATGGGAAGAAGAAGGAAGGCGGGGATGATAGTGATGATGATTCATCTGACAATGACAACTCCGGTCACCATCACTCATCCGGTGGCAGTGGTAACAGAGGAACCACGCCCACCAGTGGATTGTTAACCACCGGCCAGCCGCCCGTCACGGGC
>NZ_JAGHQV010000426.1:0-625 GCF_017744175.1 Thalassotalea sp. G20_0
CCACATTTCCAATGTTGCCCGGTAAAGAGAAAAACCTTGCCACGGAGACACGGAGGCACGGAGAAAAGAAAAAATCTTTTCCTCTGTGACTCCGTGTCTCCGTGGCAAAAAGAGGAAGTTATTTCGCGACAAATCCTTACGGGAAAACCTGCGTCTTGAACAGGAACGTATCGGTTATGGTTGGCTGTTGGATGCCCTTTGACCGGTGATAGCATTAGCAGCGAAAATCTACCGATTGACTCCGCTGTCATCCTGCACAGGCCCCATCCCACAGGGAGGTGAATGCCCGGCAAGATAGTTCTCACTGCAAGGTGGGTTCCGTACATCCCTGTATGGAATAACAGCGGAGTAAAGTAACTGGTTTTCTGCAATGGAATCCTTAATGTCTAACCTAAGACGGGAGGCAAAAATCCAGAGTGCGGTCTTTATTTTTGAACACATTCAAGTTTCATGACGCTGGTTTCCCACCAATTGCATTGAAACCGTGTAACAGGTTTTCCGGATGTTCCGGTTGTGATAGCTGATTAATACGTTTGTCCAGCTCAGTCACTCTGTCAGTCTTTACCTGGCTCATTTCATGGGCTGGTTCCTGCGTAGAAACACTCTGCCTGTTCATTCGTTCTCT
>NZ_JAGHQV010000427.1:0-617 GCF_017744175.1 Thalassotalea sp. G20_0
ACGGCAGAAGGCAACTCCGGTATATCTGACAGCACAACGGCCTCACCAACCTCAACAGACGGATCAACCGCTGCACAGGCCAGACAATCAAAACAATCAGCACCCCCCGGCACGGCCAAGCAGACAGTTATTCCTGGTTCCAGAGATAGCTCAGCCGCTTCTTCATCAATGACGTCTGCATCAACAGGCACGACAGCCGAACAGACAACAACGCGACAATCAATTACTCAGGCAACTACTCAGGAAAAAGCACGATCAACGTCTGATATCACCAGTCAAACAATGACTTCTGGCATTTCGGGCAGCACAACTACAGCTTCACCGCTGACAGAAACTTCAACGGCCACAGAAACAACTCCATCAACAAAATCACCAACAGCTGTTACAACTCAGGCGACAATTGATAAAACAGCAATACTTCAATCGACAACCGGGCAAGCAGCATTATCATCTGCAACTGCCACAACAGCCGCAACAGAAGGTGACCCTGGCATCTCTGACAGCACAACGGCGTCTCCAACCTCAACAATTATTTCAACCGCTGCACAGGCCAGGCAATCAAGTCAGGCGGCAACAACAATCCACGACACCACCGCTCAGACAGTCACTTCTGGTTC
>NZ_JAGHQV010000428.1:0-617 GCF_017744175.1 Thalassotalea sp. G20_0
TATGCTGAGGAATAAAGCGGTCTTTCTCTTGTTGTGATTCGGCTATGGTTTTCACATGGGGCAGCAGCTCGGCCACAGTCTCTTTGAGCTTCGCTGTCTTCTCCAGCCCATTGTCCACCAGTTTCGCCACGGCCCACAGCAGGTTGTTGATATGTTGAGGAATAAAGTGGACTTTCTCTTGTTTTGATTCAGCTTTGGTTTTTACACAGGACAAAAGTACGGCCACGGTCTCTTTAAGCTCCGGTGTCGTCTCCAACTCCAGTCCTTTGTCCACCAGTTTCGCCACGGCCCACATCAGGTTGACGGTTTCCTGTGGATTGAACAGGTCTCTCTCTTCTTTTGATTCGGCTTTGGTTTTCACCCGGGGCAACAGCGCAACAACAGTTTCTTTGAGCCGCGGTGTTTTCCCAAGCTCCAGCCCGTGGTCCACCAGTTTCGCCACGGCCCACAGCAGGTTGACCACTTCCTGTGGCTTGAAGTAGCCTTTTGATTCGGTTCTGGTTTTTACATGGGGCAAAAGTGCAGCGAAGGCCTCTTTGAGTTTCGCTGTCTTCTCCAGCCCCACCAGCCCGTTGTCCACCAGTTTCGCCACGGCCCACACCAGGTTGGCTACTTCC
>NZ_JAGHQV010000429.1:0-616 GCF_017744175.1 Thalassotalea sp. G20_0
GAACCGCCGGTTGTCTCAAGGCACCAGGGCTGCCCGGGGTTTGATTGGCTGCTGGTGCAGCAGTGTTGCTGTCAGCATCGCTGGTATCATTATCCACGCCCTTATCCTGAAACAGCGCACTTCCATCCGATGGCTGAAGGTGTACAGGCTGGCACTGCGGTTGACTGCTGACAGGTTCACGGCGCTGGTGGTCGGCCGGGGCATTTGTCCGTTGACGTGTTCCTTGACGGGTATCTTTATCTCCGTTGATGTATTGCTGAATCTCCTCTGGTGTCAGGCGGCGCAGGTAGCGCGTATCTTTTGCCTTGATTCGGACATATTCAATTTTTGACCGCAAATAATCCTGAAATGAAGGGCTGAGATAACCGCTGTCCTCTGTTGCCGCATCCTCGTCGGAGGAATCCACCAGCGTTTGCAGTTGCTGATGCATCTGCTCATAACATCGACAGGCATTGCTGTAATCGCCGATTTCTGCAAACAGGTCACCAGCCCGGAGGTTTAATGGAATGAATTTTCCCCGGCTGGCGGCTTGTTCATACAATGTTGCCGCCTTCTCCGGTGATGGATGGTTAATTAATTGCTGCTCATGGAGCCAGCCCATGAGAAAACAGGCGTA
>NZ_JAGHQV010000042.1:0-48818 GCF_017744175.1 Thalassotalea sp. G20_0
TACCGGACGACCCTGTGGAGGCCGCACTCTCTGAGTGGCTGGAAGCCCAGGGGCGGAATCCGTTTATGGAAATTACCGTGCCGGATGCGGCGATCCGCCTGATACAGGCTTGTGGTCGTCTATTGCGAACGGAGCAGGATCGTGGTCGCATCACGATTATGGATCGACGGCTGGTTACCGCCAGATATGGTCAGATGATCATGAACTCACTGCCGCCGTTTAACCGGATTATTGAGCCAGCTGCGGCGGTTATGATGAGATAAAGGTTTTGAAGGAGGCCACTGCTACCTGTCGGCAGCAGTGGCCGGATGGACCCCAGGGTAAATTATCCGAGAATATTCTGGTTTATACCGACCATTCCCAGCATTACGCAAAGGCTGATTTTTTCTGTAGATCCCAGCAGTGGGACTTTTCAGAACTACCAAGGCTTAGAAATGAGTATGGGACCTTGTTACAATATTTATTTCACACAATTTAAAAGACAGATGCTGTTCAATATTGACGGTCTTGCTGCATTTTAAATGTATAAATGTGCAGCATATTCTTCAGGAGTCTTGGGAATCAAAAGGTGGGCGAGTTTATTGTTAATCAGAAAAAATCGGCCTTCGCGTAAGCCTTTGCTACCATGTAGGGACCAAGGTAGGCTGCAACGCTCAATCCTGTGAAATACTCGGCAGTGCCACCAACTCAGGTAAACTCCACGCTTGAATGGCAAGTAACTTCATATAGATCAAAATTGCTTATTAAAAATACATCTCAGAAAAACTGAATTGTGTTGAGTTGAAAGGCTAGGCTGGTTTCGCAAACAGTTTAACTCACTCGTTCCTTGGTAGGCAGAATAGTCAGACTGATAACTGTTTGGGCACTCGGCCTATGTTCCTTTTTGATCGCACGGAACTGACGTCTAGTCTAATAAAACGTTAACGCTAAGGAGTCATAACTTGGATACAACGGTAAGTAATGTATCTTATGAATTAATACCTCTGCAATCTCAGAACGAGGATCAAACAGCTTCCAGTAAAAATACAGGAGGATTCTTTAGAACCTTAAATCAAAACAGAAGCGTTGCTATTGGTCTCGGTGTGGCCTTTATCGGAGGCGCGGCATTAGGGGCATTAGGGATGTGGGCTGGATTGGAGGGCGTTAAGTGCGAATGTAAAGATAATAAGAACCTGCCCGTGCGCAATACCACTAACACCAATGGCAATTCGGACCTCACTGGTCCTGGAGGTACTCCGGCTCTTCATACCCACAGTGGTAGAAGTATAACTGTCAGCAACACCATTCACCCTGTCACCCAGCAATTAATAGCCGCCAGCATAACAACCCCCCCTAAATTCGAAGTAAGTGCTACGCATTCTTCCTGGACTTCTTCAGTGTCAACATCCAATGCTTATCTGGGTGGGAGCAGCACCAAACCTACAAGCAAACCTAAGTGATGGTGGTAACTGCTCCTGTTTATATTCTGCGACTCAATGGTGGCAGGATGAAAGGAAGAAAAGCACGGCGTGTGTAGTATTTGTTGATTTTTGGGCACTGTGCTGTTTATCCGACAATAGAGACAGGATTTTGTTCCCGTTTTCTAACCGATCAGGTTCAATATTTACCGCTCATAGTAAGCCACAACCCTGTCAGCAAGTTTCGATCGTTCACAGCCGGCTCCATTGGACGCCTCCAGAACAAAATTGTAAGCCTTTGCTACCATGTAGGGACTAAGGTAGGCAGCAACGCTGAATCCTGTGAAATACCCGATAGCGCCACCAACCGCTACACCAATATACTGACCTTCTGTTATCCGACCTCCTGTTAATTGACCTTCTGGTCCTTCTATCATCCCTCCTAACATCGCACCTGCGGCACCCAGAGTGAAACACCCGACGTGAGCGGCAACTTGCGTGATTATCACTGATGCACTGCCCATTGCGATCGCTGACAATGTGGCCAGAACACGCTCGGTTTTTCGGGTTTTCAGTAACGGCCCATCGTATCTGTTGTTTTGTTCCGATATCTGGGACCCTTTATTAGGGTACATATCAATAGACACTTCTTTGCCAGAATGCCTGGCTTTAGTTTCAGCCGGAAAACTGATTACAGTTGACGGATTGTATTGTTTGGTGAAATAAGATTCGGTGGTTTCGTTAGCATTCATATAACAGCTCAATTTAAATCGATTGATGAACTAAGGATTTGTCTCAGAATAAATCATTTTACTCAGTCTTGGAAAAGGTCGCCATCCACTGCGTGCAAATCAAAAACGGTTTTAGCTTTTCGGGTAGCACCTGCAGAAATATGGATGTGATTTTAGAGCAGTTTTTAAAAGCAATAAGCTATTGAGATAAATTACTTTTCAATAACATGACGGTTAGAATTGATAACGTCCAACGGATATAATAAGGGATCAGGTTGAATGCAACAGATTCAATTAATAAAGAGTGCCAATAAAAAGAAAATTGCAAAAACAGAGCATAAAGAACGCTGCGGCGGTTACAGCGATTTATTATTAACAATTCAGATTGCGTTGGGCTTATGCCTTTCTTGATGTTGGCACCTCCCCCTCATAATGAGCGACAATTCTATCAGCAAGACTGGACCTTTCAAAGCCATGGCCATTTGTCGCCTCCAGGACCTCATTGTAAACCTTTGCTACCCAACAAGGGATAAAGTAGGCTGTCACGGTTAAACCTATAAAAGCCCCAATAGAGCAACCGATCACGCTACCAAGAAACATACCCTTAGGCCCTGCTATCAGCCCACCCGTGGCACAAATGCCACCCAAAATGCCAGCCCCACAGGAAGCGACAATTGGCATGATGAATAATACTGATGCAACACCCGTCGCGATTGCTGACAATGTGGCCAGGACACGCTTGGTTTTTCGGGCTTGCAGTGGCCGACCCTCATAGCCATTGTCCCCTTCAGGTATATGGCGGCCTTCATCGGGTTGCGCCACACTTGTTACTGTTTTTCCGGAAAGTTTGCCAGAAAGAGTTGCTTCATCTGGTCCCGGAAAAGGGGGCTGGGAGGGCAGAGCATACTGACCTGTTGTATCAGGCAGATCGTAACCGTCAGGAATCATATTACACCTCCATTTGTATAGATTGATTCGCAATGTTTCATTAGATGTAAATTGTTAAAGTCACACCCTTAGTTGTTGCATTTGATGGTATTAAGATATTAACAAGTACTTCAATAACATGAATGTCAGAATTACTATCATCCAGCGGGTGCAATGAGGAATCGGGCTGAAACAAGACTGACCAAATGAATAATACGTACCAACAAAAAGAAAATAAAAAAATGGTGCATAAAAAAATGGCTGCAGTGATTGCAGCCATTTTTATATTAACAATGCTCAGGTTTACAAAGCCTTGATTGCCTCCAGCTGTTCTTCCAGCTTGGCTCTGGCGGCTTGAGCTTCAGCCAGTTTGGCCTGCTCTTTGGCAACCACGTCGGCGGGTGCCTTGCTGATGAATTTCTCGTTGTTTAACTTGCCTTCAAAGCGGGCCACGTCTTTGGCAAACCGCTCAATCTCCTTATTGAGTCGGGCAGACTCTTTGTCCTTGTCGATCAGGCCAGCCATTGGTACCAGGACTTCCATGGAGCCTACCAGCTGAGTGGTTGCCATGGGGGCTTCTTCACCGGCGGCCAGAACCCTGATGTCTTCCAGTTTGGCCAGGGACTTCAGGAAGGTCTGGTTGTCATTCAGGCGGGCAACGTCGTCTGCAGAGGTGTTACGCAGCAGTACATTCAGCGGCTTGCCTGGGCCAATGTTCAACTCGGCACGAACGTTACGGATACCGGTGATAAACGATTTGAGCCACTCAATATCACGCTCAGCCGTTTCATCAATACGGGCCGGGTCAGACACCGGGTAGCTCTGCAGCATCAGGGTGTCACCGGCAACGCCAGCACTGTGCTTGATGTTCTGCCAGATCGCTTCAGTGATATAAGGCATAAACGGATGGGCCAGGCGCATAATGGCCTCCAGAACCCGAACCAGTGTACGACGGGTGCCACGCTTGCGTTCTGCCGGTGCATGCTCATCCCACAATACCGGTTTGGACAGCTCCAGGTACCAGGCACAGTACTCATTCCAGACAAAGTCGTAGAGGTTCTGGGACGCGTGATCGAGACGAAACTCGGACAGGTTTTTTTCGATCTGGGCTTCAACCCGCTGCAGTCGGGAAATAATCCAGCGATCGGCCAGGGTAAGTTCAACAGGCTCATCACCATTACCGCAGTCTTGATCATCAGTGTGCATTTTAACGTAATTGGCGGCATTCCAGATCTTGTTGCAGAAGTTCCGGTAGCCTTCCAGACGGTTCATATCCCAGTTGATATCACGGCCGGTGGAGGCCAGTGAGTACAGGGTGTATCTCAGGGCGTCAGTACCGTGGGCAGAAATACCGTCAGGGAAAGTGCTGCGGGTACGCTTCTCAATCTTCTCCGCCAGCTGCGGCTGCATCATATTGCCGCAGCGTTTCTCAACCAGAGCTTCCAGGTCGATACCGTCAATCATATCCAGAGGGTCAAGGACGTTACCCTTGGACTTGGACATTTTGTCGCCATGCTCATCCCGGATCAGACCCGTCACGTAAACGTACTTGAACGGCACCTGTGGCTTGCCGTCTTCATCTTTCATAAAGTGCATGGTCATCATGATCATTCTGGCGACCCAGAAGAAGATAATGTCAAAACCGGTGACCAGCACATCGGTGGGGTGGAAGGTGTTCAGACGATCGGTCGGCTCTGGCCAGCCCAGGGTGCCAAAAGTCCAGAGTGCCGAAGAGAACCAGGTATCCAGAACATCGTCATCCTGTGTCAGGACAACAGGCGTCGGGATGTTGTGCTTTTCCCGTACTTCGGCTTCATTGCGACCAACGTAAACATTGCCGGCATCGTCATACCAGGCAGGAATCCTGTGTCCCCACCAGAGCTGACGGGAGATACACCAGTCCTGAATATCACGCATCCAGGAGAAGTACATGTTCTCGTACTGTTTGGGCACGAACTGAATACGGCCGTCTTCTACCGCTTCAATAGCCGGTTTGGCCAGCGGCGCAGCGCGGACAAACCACTGGTCAGTCAGCAGCGGCTCAATCACCACGCCGGAACGGTCACCGTAAGGCACCATCAGGGTATGGTCATCGATTTTTTCCAGCAGACCAAGGGTATCCAGGTCTGCGACGATCTGCTTACGGGCAGCAAAGCGCTCCATGCCCCGGTAGGCTTCAGGAATAGCGGTATCAATGGATTGATTAACCGTACCGTCAATATTGTAGGCTTCTCCCTGCTGCCGGATATCGCCGTTCAGGGTCATAACATTGATCATTGGCAGGTTGCAGCGCTTGCCAACTTCGTGGTCATTAAAGTCGTGGGCCGGGGTGATTTTTACGCAGCCGGTGCCTTTTTCCATATCGGCGTGTTCATCAGCGACAATCGGGATGCGACGGTTGACCAGGGGCAGAATAACCGTTTTTCCGATCAGGGCCTGGTAACGCTCATCTTCCGGGTTAACCGCCACACCGGTATCCCCCAGCATGGTTTCCGGACGGGTGGTGGCAACCACGATATAGTCTTTGCCCTCTGCGGTTTTCTCTCCATCCGCCAGTGGATAGCGCAGATGCCACATGTTGCCTTTGACTTCTTTGTTTTCCACTTCCAGATCGGAGATGGCGGTGTGCAGTTTTGGATCCCAGTTCACCAGACGCTTGCCCCGGTAGATCAGGTCGTCTTCATAGAGGCGGACAAAGACCTCCTGAACAGCGGCATAGAAGCCCTTGTCCATGGTGAAGCGCTCGGTATCCCAATCAACAGATGCCCCCAGGCGACGAAGCTGACGGGTGATGGTGCCGCCGGACGCTTCCTTCCACTCCCAGATTTTATCGGTAAAGGCTTCACGTCCGTAGTCGTGACGGGTTTTGCCTTCTTCAGCCAGGATCTTGCGTTCAACCACCATCTGGGTTGCGATACCCGCATGATCAGTACCCACCTGCCAGAGCGTGTTGCAGCCTTTCATCCGGTGGTAGCGGATCAGGGCATCCATAATGGAGTCTTGGAAGGCATGGCCCATGTGCAGGCTGCCGGTGACATTGGGAGGGGGGATCATAATGGAGTAGGGCGTGCGGTCACCGCGCTGGTCAGAAGCCGGCGCAAAATAGCCTTTCTCTTCCCAGTTTTGATACAGCGTGCGTTCGATGGCTTGGGGGTTGAACGTCTTTTCCATAACTGCTTTTCCAGTAGAGGTTCCAACTGTTCCCGGAACTCCTGAAGAGCAGGGGGCTCCGGGTTTGGATAAACCGGTGATTATACACCGTGGGGCTGGATCAGGAAGAACCTTCATCGCGGCAGCCGGGTTTTTTGGCCATTATTGGCCCATGGAAAGTACCGAATCAGCTGTTATTTTAAGTATTCATGATATTGGTAACCACAAAGGATATTTCACTATGAGCATCACGCCTTTGTGGCTTATATCAATATCAGGCAATCGCTTCACGAATGTCTACGGTGTTGTTTTCTGCAGGTTCGCTCTCCAGTTTGACCTCCTGCAGGATTTCAGGCTTGCCTTTAAGAGCTTTGGCGAGAATATCCTTGTTCCGTGACAGCAGCAGGCCGATCTCTTCCGCCAGTTGTTCATCGATCTTGAAATTGGCTTCCAGCATACCCGTGATACCGTCAGCCAGCTCCAGCATACGGTCGTGTTCTTCTGCGGCTTTCTTATCAGTAAACATGCTTCCGTCCCGGTCAACTCGCCACATGGGGGTAATGGACATGGGCTTCCTCCTGTAATGGGTTCTTTGTACTGTATATAAATACAGTTATTTTGTCCAGAAGGCTGTCCGGGAATCAGCTATTCAATTTCCAGCTCAAGTCAGGTCTAAAACTCTGGTAGCCAGCCCTGCCAGGTATACTGTGACCTTGGGTTCAGAGGATTTGACACGAAAAGCCTTGGTCTGTGGGCTTTTCAGGCTGATTTCCTGGTTGTGAACGCGCGGGTTCAGGTATCTGCTTCGGCACGAACATTACGGCCTCTAGCTGGCGGTCATCGTCGGTACAGTAGGGACGCTTCTCACAAACCACGGCAATACCTCGTTCTTTCAGCACTTTCTGCGCTTTCGACGAAGCCAGTGTTTTCTGCGTCAAGGTCCCTGGATTCATTCGTATTCCCTGGCTCTTCAGCCGCTGCACCTCTTGCTCCAATGCCTGTTGTGTTGACGGGCTTAGCAGCGATGGGTTATGCCTGTACTGCATCTTTTCCAGCAGCGTCATGTCGGCCGGAATCTCTACCTGGTGGAGATCATACCAGCTGTTATGAATGCCATAAGTGATGCCTTTGCTCTGATCAGCCCTGCAAGCCTGGTGGTAGGGGTCTGAACAGACAATAATTCCAGCGGCCTGAGCAATTGTGCGCCGAACATTGTCATCAATAAACCGGTTCATTCTTTCCACTGGCTCAGTTGTCCATTCAAAGTGCTCAGAAATCTCTGAGCCATTGTCAATCAGACCGTAGACCTCGGTATATTTTTTTTCGCGGTGATCGTTGGGTTTCCCGGTTACTTGCGCCAGATCAGCCGCACCGTGCATGGCGGCTACCAGATGCCGTTGAAATTCAGTCCCGTTGCCAGGCCCGGAGGTAAAATCCCAGGGCAACTGCGTCGGCAGGTCAAGACGTGTAGCGTCAAACCCCCCGACCGCTAATCCGGGAAAATCAGCCCCAACCCCGCAACAACGGATAATGTCCATACGACCTGCAAAGCGTAATATGCGCAGATACCAGCGCACGGAGTCAGACAGGTTCTGCTCATATGCGCCATTGACATCATTTTCCTTGCTGACCATCGCCTTTGCCATATCCTTCAGCAGCGGTTCAGGATAGTGCCCGGTCAGGTCCCGTTTGAAGTAGTCAGCTGACTTTCTTTCTTCCGCTGATTTGTCGACATCTTCGGCAGCAGCATCATGGTAGATAATCGCCAGCGCCAGGAGTTCTTTTTCTTCCGGGCGCAGGTAATGCAGCTGAAATTTTTTCAGCAATTCCATATACCAGAGCCCATTATTCCTGGCCCGCAGGACATGACTGCAGCTGTGCAGCGGTTTCCACACGGTTGGCAAGGTATGTCTGCCAAGGCTCTGGATCACGCGTTCCGGTCCCGGACGGCGGTAATAATGCTGCAATACCTTCAGGATGGTGCTTTCATTATCGCCGACATTATCAGGCAGGATGGGCGGTTTGCTGAACGCGTCCACCATAAACTGTAATGCCGCTGGTACCTCGGTTTCCACAGGTGCCGCCAATGGGCAAGCATCGTCCGCCAGACCGAGCGATTGTTTCAGATCCGCGATTTCCAGATTGGCCTGTCGGACATGCTCTGACCAATTCAGGTAGAAAGGATGCTTGTTTCGTTGCTCCCATAGTCCTTCAAACCATTGGATGAACCCAGCCACGGATAAATTACCAATAACCTTACTACCGTCACGGCACCAATCGTCCAGATTACATTTAACCCTGGCCTTAATATCTTTGTTCAGGGAAGCTCCATAATGAAACAGGGCGAGTAGGTGGGACTCAAAGATATCAAGGTTTAAAGGGTAACCAAGGTAATCACATAGTAGCTCTTCAAGACGGCTCTGCCGTTGCTGCTGATTGAGCGCCCGGCAGATTCGGTCAAATTCAACGACGCTTCCCGAACAACCGTTCAACGGCAACCACTTGAGATCTTCCAGGCTCAGGAACTCAAATGGAGCAAAGGCGGCCACCATATAATTCATTGTGCACGCTCGCATTACCGCCGATTCTGGCCTGCTTAGCGTCTGGTAAAAAACCGAAGTAACCTTCTGATCCATCCTTGACCCGCTCTGCAGAAGCAACTGAAGTAAACGGCGAGCTTCTTCCTCTTGTTCCCGGATTTGCTCCTGTCCAGGCTGATCATTTCTGAGCATTTCAGCTTTCAGAAACTCGTAAAGCAACGATGTAACACGTCCTTTATGAAAAAAACGATTGTGAATTGGCAAGCCACTCTGTTTTAATTCCAGAAGCCTCTCGGAACTGTAACAACAGGGACCATTCACCAGCTTGATGGCCTGTTGCAATTTGTGAAAAACATCCGGTGAGGCGGTTAATTCCGAACTCAGTGCCTCTGTACGCAAAGGCATTGGCAGCAGATTCAGCATGGCTCTCAAATTTTCCCGGTCTATGCCCTGTGAGAATGCAAAATCATCCAGAGAATGCTCATTCAGGGCCAGGTGTTTACTGTCCAGCTCATCATCAAAACAAACCTGTACAGAACCTGTGCGGTGACAATAAATAACCAGAGGCAACGGTTGTTCAAGCTGCAACACCTCTTCACAATGACGTTTATCCTGCAGGATATCGGCAATATTCATCTGAGTGTCGTGGTAAACACAAAAGCATCTGATGTCTTTCTTGCTGTAGTTGGTAAGCACCAGCTCCGGAAAATCAAGATAATTATAGGCGTCGGAATGATTCAAGATTACCAATCCAGGCAAGCTGAAAGTCCCATCTGCTCGCAGATGTCCCGAGGTGAAAGGAGGATAAACCCTCCAAATGGCTTGATTGGCATTTTCAAGACATTTCTCGTGTAATGATTGCAGATCAGGCAGTAATTTTATTGGCAGTTTATCCGGATCCATGTCGGGCTCCGTATATGAATTATGTTTATAAACATAAAGGCATTGTGGATTAACAATGCCTACCATCCATTTACCAAAACCACCTGGTACGGGTGCTACGGGCATCATCCTCCCCGGCAGGAGGAGGGTGAATGGCCTTGGTGCACCCTTACCCGAAAAGTAATCATTTTCTTTAGTCAATTTAATTCGCCGAAACGCCAGGTACCCGCTCTCTGCTGCCCGAAGTAGCACTTGTCGCTCATCTTCCCTGGGATGCCGGGGTATCAGCTTGCTGGTCGGTTCGCAGGTTATCCATTGGCCAGACACCGCTACCGGCTGGGTGTCAGGCTTTGGTTGGGGATGAGGGTACAGGTTGGCGGAGGTATCCATGCCGCTGATAACATTCATGGTAATTCTCGAGCAAGACTTATTTGGTTCATGATGGAAAACTTATCCTTGCAAAGCGGGGCGGACCATATATGGCCCCGGTTTTGTGAATGGCGAACGCTCGACTTCATTCACTCCTTCCTTTAAATACTGATCGACCCGCTGCTGGTCTTCGGGATAAAGCCGCTTGGATTGTTGGGCGGAATTGGCAAAGTGCTTTTTATCGGCGACAGGTGCTGGAGTGTTTTGGCTCATGGTCATAACTCCCTTTTTTCTGCCAAAACATAGTACATTCTGAGATCGGCGGAAAGCGATAGCAGGGTTTTTAACCGGTTTATCAATCTTTACGGCCGGATTTACAGAGCCTATAGCCAGCGCATCAGCAATATCCAGAGTGCCAATACCCGGGCAGTGCAGGACATCAAGGAGAGTGATAACACCCTCAGCCACAATGGCCTGGAATACCAGCAATGGTCAGTGGCACAACTGGTGTGCTGTGCCCGGGGCCTGCAGACTATGGACCGGGCACTCATGAAGCGGAGGAGTTTGTTCAGACTCCGGTTTAACGAGGGGTTGTGGAAGCAGTCTCTTCAGCTCGCAAGTCACCCAATCAGACTCGGCCAGAACAACGCCGGGTTTATGACAGGAATTGAACTAAGAACTGATATTTTGGTCTGAGGGGTTTAGTACAAATTTCTAACCAGTTTAAGCTGGATGAAATGTTTGATCCTAAGGTTTCCCTGATAGCATCGACATGGAGCAAGGCATGATCAGAGGCGAAGAAATTGTTAATCCACCCGTTCAAATTAAAACACAGGAAGAAACTATCCCCCGTCATGGTCCACAAAGTCATGATGTCGTCCCTTATCTGGAAACTGCTGGCGATGGAACTCATGAACAACAAACCGTCGATCTTTCGAGTCGTACCATTACTGATTTGAGCTCAGGTTTAAACAACTTGCATCTTGAAAATACTTCGTCGTCTACTGTCCTGCACGACCAGGGGGTTCCTGAGGCAAGTGGGCACAATGGACAAGATAACCCTCCCACACAACAGATGGCTCCTCGCAAGCCATATCCAGGTGTTCCCAAGGAAGCAGAATCCAAAATGAATAATGATCCCCCGGGCAATTACTGTGCGAGATATGCCAATATACCGAAGGGGTATGAACCTGAAACTGTCCGGATTGGCAACCAGGAACTGATGACGCTGGATCAATCCTTCGTTGATCCAAACATGGCGGCAGGCCGGGCTTTTGCGGAGGTGTTTAACTTCAGTTTTCTGGCTGATTTTTTGAGCAAAATCGACAACATCGAATACATTGTTGATGTTGGCTGTGATGGCGGAGATTTTTCCCTGACAATGCAAAACTATCTCAGGGAGCGGGGATTCCAGATTAAAGTGATTCCTGTGGAGGTATTCAATTTTTATGACGGTCGTGCAAACGATATCAAGCCATTCCCCATCAACATACTCCCGGCCCAGGAAATTGCGAATGCTTCACCTTTAACCACTTTATTTACCGCCATCCGCCCTTGTACAGGCTCCTCCTCAGATGCAAAAGCACTGAGCAGGGAGATTGCACAGGGCGTTACTGACTTTAACCTCACCACACTGATAAAAAACAATCCAGACTGTTTTGTCCTGACTGCCCAAGGTCCGTATTCCTCACCACAGAATTATATTCCCCCGGAACTGGTTTACACAAAACATTGCATGGTATCTGTCAATCCTTTTTCGCCAGGTGATCATGGGCCAATGGCTCTTCGCAAGGCAAAAGCCGCAGAAATGAACGCAGAAAACAGCGATATTTATCGGTTAAACCAGTTGCTGGCGATACTTCCTGAACAGCGGGATAATTATCTGGCTTCGATTGCTGCAATTAAGGATAAATTGCAATTGCAAATGCTCCGGGAGCCTGAGGTATGTTGGTCAGACATCATCTTCAGGGTGTTTCTTGCAAAAATGTTATCTATTGAGTGGGGTAGGGGTGTCCACATTTACGATGACATAGTATCTGACCTGCAAAGAAATGGCTTTTTGATAGATTGTTGGCATGTATACTGTCAGGATGCCAAAGCCACAGAATTTCAATCTGCGAATCCACCAGTAAGAGTTCAGCCTGAACCGGAAAAGGCTGGATTCCTGGGCTCTTTCTGTAAAATCCTCTGATCAGAAAAAAACCTGCAAATCCTGATAGATACTCAAAGTAAAGCTGCTGTACTATGCGTTTTTTGTCATTTGGTGATACGACAATTCACCGTCTTACTCAGCAATCATTGAATGAAAGGTTTTGCATGTACTTTCGACGTTCCCCTGTTTCCATGGCTGTCTTTGCAGCCCTGGTTTCTGTCAGTGGTCTGACCTCCGCTGCTACGATTGGCCTCCGGGTTGTTGAAACAACCGACCTTCACGCCAATGTCATGGATTTTGATTATTACAAGGGAAAGCCCACCGAACAGTTTGGACTTGCCCGTGTAGCAACACTGGTCAAACAGGCCCGTGCCGAAGTTGAAAACAGTGTTCTGGTGGACAATGGCGATTTGTTGCAGGGCTCGCCAATGGGCGATTACATGGCCGACAAAGGTCTTGAACAAGGGGATATGCACCCGGTCTACAAAGCCATGAACCTGCTCGACTATGACGTAGGTAACATTGGCAACCACGAGTTCAATTACGGTCTGGACTTTCTGAATGAAGCCATTAATGATGCCCGCTTCCCTTATATAAGCGCTAACGTGGTGGATGCCAAAACTGGCAAAAACCTTTACAAACCTTATCTCATCAAGAGCCAGCAGTTTAAGGATTCGGATGGCAAGTTGCAGACCGTCAAGGTTGGCTACATCGGTTTCGTACCACCACAGATCATGCAGTGGGACCGTAAACATCTCGAAGGAAAAGTGGTCGCTTTCGACATCGTTGAGTCGGCAAAAAAGTTCGTGCCACAAATGAAAGCCGAAGGAGCTGATATTATCATTGCCATTCCACACTCCGGCATGAGCAGCGAGCCCTACAAAGCCATGGCGGAAAACTCCACCTACTATCTGTCTCTGGTGGAAGGCATTGATGCCCTTATGTTTGGTCACTCCCACGGCGTTTTTCCGGCAGAGGCTTATGCTGATATCCCCGGCGTAGATGTGGAAAAAGGGACGATCAACGGCGTACCCGCGGTTATGCCAGGTCGCTGGGGCAGCCATCTGGGGCTGGTTGATTTGAAACTGGACAACCGCAGTGGCAAATGGGAAGTGGTTGATGCCCGGGCAACCACACGCGCTATTTTTAATACCAGGACCAATACCTCCAAGGCTAAGTCTTACAGGGACATAGTCAACATCATCAAAGAAGAGCACCAGGGCACCCTGGACTTTGTTAACCAGCCTATTGGCAAGGCTTCTGATCAGATGTACAGCTATCTGTCACTGGTTCAGGACGACCCTACCGTGCAGATCGTGAACAATGCGCAGATAGATTACGTTGAACGCTTTATCCAGGGCGATCCTGATCTGGAAGGTATTCCTGTTATCTCCGCTGCTGCCCCTTTCAAAGCCGGTGGCCGTAAAAATGATCCGGCTGGCTACACCGAGGTGGAGGCAGGCACTCTGACCTTCCGTAATGCTGCCGACCTGTACCTCTATCCCAATACACTGGTTGCCCTGAAAGTGACCGGAAAAGAGGTGAAAAACTGGCTGGAACGCTCCGCAGGTCAGTTCAATCAGATCAATCCTGAAAGTACCGAACCACAACCTCTGCTGAACTGGGATGGTTTCCAGACCTATAACTTTGACGTGATGGATGGGGTTGAGTATCAGATTGATGTGACCCAGCCAGCCCGTTTTGATGCGAACGGTATTCAGGTAAACGACTCTCACCGTATCATCAACCTGACTTATCAGGGTAAACCGGTGAAAGCGGACCAGGCATTTATTATCGCTACCAACAACTATCGCGCTTATGGTGGTGGAAACTTTGCCGGGACGGGGGATAAGTTTGTTGCGTTTGCTTCTCCTGATGAGAACCGTTCGGTTCTTTCTGCGTATATTACGGCTCAGACCAAAAAGAACGGTCAGGTAATACCAAGTGCTGACAACAACTGGCGTCTGGCACCCATCAAGTCAGACAAAAAACTGAACATTACCTTTGAAACCGGTAACTCCAAAAGCGCGGAACGTTTCATTGCAAAACGGGCCGCTTATCCCTTGAAAAAGCAGGGGCAGGACGAAACAGGTTTTGCGCTATACCAGATTGATCTGAGCAACTGAGACTCCCCGCCCTGCCGGGCGAGATCTTCGCCCGAGAACGTTTTTGTTTTGCACCTCGTTCCCACGGTACCCCCGTGGGAATGAACCCCGAACCTCCTCGCAAAGTCAGAGCCTGTCGGGCTCTATTTTATTGGCCAACTACTTAATAGCAATTCCACCTTCTAAACATAAACTGCCCAGCCATTTTGAACAGCTGGATCTTTGTCATGCTTACTTCTGTACTCAGCCCTGCATTTCCTTTCGCGCTCGACGAAATCAGGATCATTCAGGTAGCGCTGCTTTTGACGCTCCCTTTGGCGCTGGGCGTAAACAGGATCATTACGGTAGCGCTGCCTTTGGCGCTCCCTGTTGCGCGCCCTTTCGCGCTCGACGTAAGCGGGATCACTGCGAAGCTTATGTAGGCGCTTCCTTGCGCGCTGGGCGAAATCCGGGTCATTATGGTAGCGCTCCCTTTGGCGCTTCCTTTTGCGCGCCCTTTCGCGCTCGGCGAAATCAGGATCATTCTGGTAGCGCTCCCTTTGGCGCTCCCTTTCGCGCTGGACGTAAGCGGGATCTTTGCGAAGCTTTCTCATGCTCTCCCTTTGGCGCTTCCTTTTGCGCTCAATTTTTGAAGAGTGATAATCAACAATTTCTGTTGTCTGGGCCGTTTGGTTATCACTTGTAGTTTGGTTCAGGTTTAGCGGGTTAACTACAGTACAGGGTTGTAAATATTGTGGTTTAGAGAGTAAGTCAGGAAGATCAGTTAATGGATAATCTGGCTTCAAATGGCTCGCTGGTGTTGGCTCCCTGATCTCAGGCTCACTCCCTGAAAAGTATATTGGCTGAATAAGAGCAATTTTTGGTCTTGATGACAGTTCATCGGGTTCATCAGGTTTCCAGGGGACATATTGATCAAGGACTGATTGTGGTATTTCAGGAATGGCTGTGTAAAAACAGCCTGCTATCTCTAAAAGTGTTAGAGGCCTGATATCATATTTAATCAATGGATCATCGTTATTTTGGGCTATATCTGAATGGTTATGGTAAACAGGAAAAGAAGTATCCAGCGTCTGTACAGACATTCCTTGATATATCGAGGATTGTTCCCTGGCATCAAATCGATATGTTGGTTCTATTAAATCCAATGAGCCGGAACAGAGTTCGCCAAAAGCAGGATCGGATGAAGGTAAGCTACTGAAGAAATCCATTGAATTGTTGAATTGTTGAATTACAGCTTTAGATCACTCTTTCTTATAAAAGTTCCTCCCTGATACAAACCATTCAATACTTATAGTTATTAATATTAGCGACGTTAAGCTGTTCGAAAGTCAGCGCCCTGCGGATGAGGAAGACGATGGTGGTCGGGTGACAGGAAACGAGGTCATTGATGGCAACGTCAATAATCTCTTTCAGGATATTTCAGTGAAATCTGTTATCAAAGGCTGATCAGATATTCAGGAACGTAGTTCTAACTGCCATCTCGTGGTTTTTCCGTCAGCCGGTAGACAATTGACCAGTCCAGCGGCTTTTTGAAAAATGGATCCTTGCTGTTTTCCAGGAAAGCCCGGCGCAGGCTGTGGTAATCATAGTGATCGTCATCAAAGACAACCATTTGGTCTGTTTTGTCCAGGCAGAACGGACATTCCCTGATCCGCGCAACCATTCTGGGCTGGAGCTGCTCAAAAGCTGGAATGGCCAGGTTGCGCAGGTATTTTTGCCAGGGTCCCCATGTTCTCAGGAAGTCCTCCAGGGCATCTTCAGTACAGTGCCGTTTGATATCCATGGCGGCCTGGTTTATATGCCACTGGGAAACCCGGCTACAGGCTCTGAACAGCATGTCCCGGGTTGCGCCCGGCAGGTTAAAGCGCTTGCGCAAACCAATCTGATAAGCCAGCTCTACTTCAATCGGACTGACGAAATTCATGGTGTTTATATGACGTCTGGCAATCTCTTTCACCGCATCCAGAATCATCATTTGCCGACCCAGGGCGCGCAATTCTCCGGGGTCGCTGTGCTGCTGCATAGCCATGGTTTCTGCTGATCTGGACAACTCCAGTGTTTCCAGGTCATCCAGAGCCAGAATAACCCGGTCGTCACAAGTACTGGTGGCATGGTGTATGCGCATCAGGGCGTTTTCCTGAATCTCTTGATTACTGCCGAGCAGCGATATGACCCCTAACACCCGCTGGGCCAGAATCGGTCGTGTTACGAGGTTCTGGTAATCCGCAGTACCGGTCAGGCGTTGCAGATAATAAATCAGGCTTTGCTTCTGGTCAGGCCGCAAATCCAGTGTTGGGGTGGATGTGCCAGACTGCGCAAGATTTTCCCAAAATATAAAAGCCTCTTCAAACGTGTCAAATGTTTGCTCTGGTACCCCCTCCGGATCAGATACATAAAATTGCATGCCTTCTGGTTGTTCATGTTCAAGGCGGGCGATTTGCGCTGCTGACAACCCGGTATTTTCCAGATAAACCTTGCGTAGACGCATTTCCTGACTGTCCGTCTTCCAGCCCAGTTCTGTAATCCAGGGAGGCAGGGAGGTCAGGCTAACACAGCCAGAGAGATCAAGGTCGCCACCGAGCTTGATCCTGGCAGGCAGTTCTCTCAGGTTGGTGCAATCCTTCAGGATAAGGTCGCCACCTATTTCCAGTCGAGTATCTGACGCTATTCTCAGTTCGGTGCAACCTTTAAGGATAAGGTTTCGGCCCACCTTGAGGGTTTGCGGCAGCCACTCCAGATTGGTACAACCCTTGAGGTATAGATTTTCCGGTATGTTCATACCATTGGGCAGTTCCCTGAGACTGGTGCAGTTAACAAGGCTAAGGGTCGCCAGTACCGAGAGATTTTCCGGCAGTTTTTGCAGATTGTAACAATCGTCAAGAAACAGGCTGCGCCTGACAATCAGGTTATCGGGCAAATATTTAAGTCCGGTGCAACTGTTGAGCAGAAGGTTCTCCCCCACAAAGAAATTTGTCGGTAAAGTCTCCAGGTCATAGCATTCGTTAAGTTCAGCACTTAATCCTACGGTAAGATTTTCAGGCAGAGCCCTGAGGCGGGAGCAAGCCTTAAGGAAGAGGGTCCGTCCCACGAAGAAGTTTTGCGGTAACTCCGGCAGTTGGCTGAAACCCTCAAAATCAACACTGAACAGCACGTGGAGGTGTTTGGGAACAGTCTGAATCTTGCTGCGCTGAGACCGGCTGAGAGTGGGAAACAGGTCGCCATTAATTTTATAGCAGAGGTTATCGGAAACATTACCCTCCTTCATCAACCGGATCATTTCGGTCGGGTCGGTCTCCTGGACTTTAATGGCTGAAAATTCCGATAAAAGTTTAACCTTATGTGGGAACAGTGCATCAATCGACAATGAATCGTGGTGTATAAGATTTTCTGGCACTGGGCCGTTAGCGTCAGTATCCGGACATTGCATCGTTTCGCTTACACTCGTACCAATAATGTGTGCAGGGAGATTGCTCAGTGGTGTTGCATTCATATCATCATTTTACGGCTGTGAGTAATGTATTAAGGATCACAACTGATTGATGAAGTTCACTTTTTCTGGTTGTTACTGCAAAAATGATACGGACAGGCTGTGCCAGGTGGATATCAGAAGCCAACCGCCAGCCCCCTCATCAAGCGCTGAGAGAGGGCCGGGTGGATTTTTCCATTATGAAGAATTCCTGAATGTCTATCCTGAGAACTCAGGTTAGCGGGAACGCTTTTTCGGATGAGGGCTGAAACGTTTGGTGCTGCCTTTGATTTTCCTGGCCTGCACTTCATTCTTTTTCAGCCGATCCTGCGGCTTTTTGTGGAAGGCGGGTGCGGGTGACAGGTCCACCAGTGCGGCAAGTGCGTCGATATCCTGTTTTTCCAGCTCCTGGAACTGCCCCTGACGCAGGTGATCAGGAATAATCATGCTGCCAAAACGGACCCGCTTCAAACGGCTGACTTTCAGATCCTGGGATTCCCAGAGACGACGGACTTCACGGTTTCGCCCTTCAAGAATACAGACGTGAAACCAATGGTTAATGCCAGTACCGCCGGAGTCCACAATATCGGTAAAACGAGCCATGCCGTCTTCCAGCTCGACACCTTCAAACAGGTTTTTCACTTTCTGCTGGGTAATATCACCCATGACCCGCACGGCGTACTCCCGTTCAATGGAGTGGGAGGGGTGCATCAGGCGGCTGGCCAGTTCACCATCGTTGGTAAACAGCAGCAGACCGGAGGTATTGAGGTCCAGGCGGCCGATGGAGATCCAGCGCTCGCCCTTCAGTTTAGGGAGTTTATCAAATACCGTTGGACGGCCTTCTTTGTCGGAACGGCTGCAGATTTCGCCTTCAGGTTTGTTATAAGCGATGACACGGCGAATACCAGAGGCGTAAGCGTCCAGCTTAATAACCCGGCCGTCTACGGCAATAACGTCGGCCAGGCCTGCACGGTCGCCCAGGCTGGCTTTGACACCGTTGACACTGATGCGTCCTTCAGTGATCCAGCGCTCCATCTCACGGCGTGAGCCAAGGCCTGCGCCCGCCAGGATCTTTTGCAATTTTTCGCCCTGCGGAGGGAGTGTAGTTTCTGTGGTCATGGGATATCGGCGGGGTCTCCGCCCGGAATTTAACAAGAGGGCACGCAGTATAACGGGAGGTTCGGGTACAAACAATCCGGTTGAGCCGCAGTGAAATAGAGTAAACAGGTGAAAAAAGAAAAGGAATGGAACCTGATGATCATTTTATGGTCAAACGGCGGTGTTTATAGCCTCAGCCAGCAGGGGTTTATTCTGAAAACAATATTACCAACCTACTACCATGCACAGTCTGCTGTCCGGGTTGACCAGAGAGCCGGTTTCAGCGGGATTCCAGAACACCCCGGAAATACATTTAACGGTAAAAGGGTCGCAAACTATCACTCTCATCGAATGGCCACTGCCACCCAGGATTACGGCAAGTGTACTGAGGATGACTTCTGGGGGAGAAAAACATTATATGGACATCGAATCACTCCGGCTGGTGTGCTTGCAGCCTACGGAAATGATAGATCGTCTCTTAGAAGTGGCTTCTTCCTGCTCAAACTTTGTCTGCAGAACATTCTGTATGACAATAAAAAAGTGACTCCGGATCAGGTTATTCAGGAATTCAACCGGAAACCGGATCAAAACAATAAGTACCAAATAGCGATAGCGCGCTTTAAGTCGGAATGCTGCCTGAATGGACTGGCGTTAAATGGTCGGCAGGTCACACCGGATGAGGTAGTTAAGGGTTATCAGGACATTAAAGCAACACTGGAGCTGGCACGTTTTAAGTCGGAATGCTGCCTGAAGGGGCTGCCGTTGGCTGGCCAGGCGGTCACACCGGATATGGTGGTCAACGATTTTCCGGATAGTCAGCAAGGCAAACTGGGGATAGCGCGCTTTAAGGCGGAATGCTGCCTGAAGGGCCTGATGTTAAATGGTCAGCCGGTCACACCGGATGCGGTAGTGAAGGATTTCCCGGATAGCCCGGAAGGCAAACTGGGGATAGCGCGCTTCAAAGAGGAGTGTTGCATGAGAGGGCTGGCGTTGAATGGCCAGCCGGTCTCACCGGATGCGGTGGTGAAGGATTTCCCGGATAATCCGAAAGGTCGGCTGGGGATCGCGCGCTTCAAAGCAGAATGTTGCCTGAAACGCCTGCCATTGAATGGCCGACAGATCACAACGGAGGAAGTGGTTAAGGGCTATCAGGCAGTCGGGGCAAGATTGGAACTGGCGCGCTTCAAAACGGAATGTTGCCTCAGGGACCTGCTGTTGTATGGCCGGCGGGTCACGCCGGAAGAGGTGGTGGAGGATTACCCGGGTAGTCCGGAAGGCAAACGGGGAATTGCGCACTTCAAAGAGGAATGTTGCCTGAGAGGGCTGCCGTTGAATGGCCAGCAGGTTTCACCGGCTACGGTGGTTCACGGTTACCGGGCCACTAAATCAGCACTGGGGCTGGCGCACTTTATGGAGCAGTGTTGGCTGAGGGGGTTGGCGTTAAATGGCCAGCCGGTCAGGCCAGATGCTGTGTTTAAGTGTTTCCCGGATAATGATACAGGTGGCAAGCTCGGAAGAGCGCGCTTTAAGGAACTGTGTTGCCTGAAGGGCACGGTGTTGAATGGCCGACTTGTTACCCCTGATGAGGTGATTGAGGATTATCAGTCAGCCAATGCAATGCTTGAGCTGGCACGTTTCAAAGCGGAATGTTGCCTGAGGAACCTGATAGTTAAGGGTCAGCAGGTCACACCGGACATCGTGGTCAGGGATTATAAGGCAGCCAGGGCAACTCTGGAGCTAGGGCGCTTCAAAGCAGAATGTTGCCTGAGGGGGCTGCGATTGAATGGTCGGCAGGTCACACCGGATGCCGTGGTTAAGGATTATGAACGGGGAGGGTGGTTGCTCGAAAGAGCGATTTTTTATTCCCGGTTGGCATTGAATGCCAGAGAATTGAATGGCCGCTATCTGGATAACCTGAAAGTACTGGAAGCGTTTAATGAAGCCCCCGGAAATCATGCCTCAAGGCAGGTTGAATACCTGATGCACAGGTTGCAACAACCTCAGCGATACGATGAAAGCAATGATGCTCAGGATGTCATCCAAAAGGCCTGGCAACTTCTGGACAGCATATTGATCAAAGATAAGCAACAACGATTGCGGTGTATATTGATATTCATGGCTATGCAGAATGGATTGACCATTAATCATCAGAGATTGTCCGCAGAACAGGTATTGCAATCCATCCAGACACTGAGGCCCTCATTTCAGAATTCGCGCATCTATTTCTTTTTCCTGAAACACTGCTATATCACTGGACAGCCTGTTTATGGACGAAGAATCCAAAGACATCAGGTGTTGGAATGCCTTAAGGGTTTTCCTGAAGGAAGTAAACTGCGCCATGCTTTAGGGCGTGGCCTTGAACAGTGCCTCTACGAAACAGGTACAGTGAATAAGTTTCTGTTTAATCGGGAAAATGCTGTCGCCTGTGATAGTCGGTACAGATACTCAGCCTCAGCCAGTCAGCATGCGGCTTCTGTTGCCGTTCGTAGAGAGTGCCCGGTATCGTACAGACCTGAATCGTATAGACAGACCACAGATAACTTCTGGTCTGGCTTTGGTCATGAAAACAGATATTCAGCCAACTGTGTCAATAACGCCGGATATGGCTATAGAGGCCCACTGCCCAACGCGATCCCGAATTTAGAATACCCTGGTCGAAGAGAAAAAGCGGTAGAAGCATCCGTGGCCAATTCCGGCAGGGAACATCCATTCTCTTACCCGCCCCGTGAATACTGGTGTGAAGCAGAAAAAGCAGAAAATACGTTCACTACAGGCAGAGCGGGTTTTCCGGATCATCAGGTTCCGCAGTTAAATGCGCTAACGCTGAGAACACTGGAGATTATTCAGGTAATCAATGACGCTTATCCCTCTCCCCCCATCCTGATTACCGGTTCCTATGCGCGTTACTTACAAAACCGCTGCTCATCATTCAACGACATAGACCTTATCTGCACCGCAGAAGAGCCTGCCAGAGCCCTGTTTGGACAGCTGCGGGCATTGAATGTCGACAGGGATTCAGAAATCCCCAAAAGTGTCATCATCGGGCCAGTCCCGGGATGTCCGACGATTAAACTGCCAAAAGCTTTCAATATTCATCTGACAGACGGTGATCTGGGTGCCAGGGCAATGGGGCTGCAGGTCAGCGTGGACGACAGAGTAGGCTATCAAAATGCGGCTCGACTGGCCGTTCATGTTCCCGGCGTAGAGAAGTTGGTGTGGTGTTTGTCGTTTGCTGAAGAAACCAGATTGTTGAACGATACGCTGAAATTTTTCACCGATAACCTCGATTCGCTGACTGAGCAGTTGCAAAAAGGAGCGGCATTAGCCCTGCCTCGAACCATTCTTTTTAACACCCCCCAAAACACCGGTGAGCGTATTTATGGTTTGCTGATACGCTCTTTGCTTACCCTGAATAAAGCCAGGCAGTTTATTGCACTGTACTCGCAAGGAAACCCCGAAAAAACTGACGACCGGACCTACCAGCTGCAGGAAGAGCCGCAACGCCTATATGCATTGACTCAGAATCTTCACATGAAATTGCTCAGCCATGTGTGGCGTAAGGGTTTTGAACGCAGAGTAAATGGCTGGCTATCGGCCTTTCAGCCAGTTAATGATTACCAAATCAAGAAGAAGGAATTTGTCAAATCACTGCTTGCGATGATGCACCCTGATTCGTCTGGACTTCGACAATATTACTCTGACCTTCCCGTACCGCATAATGCAGTAGTGAACCGTTCTGGTCCCGGGCATTGGCATAATCCCCTTGATCGGGCAAGGCGTACACCGTTTCCAGATTATTCCAGTGACTGGTGAACCTATTGAGAAAGCAAGTGGTCTATGGGGAGTAAATATCTATCATTAGAAGGTTTATTTATGACTCCGCTAAATGCAAATACCGGATTGGCATACTCTGTTAACGGACCACAAAGCAACAGCTATGACCAGAATGATTCTGCCTTGCCAGCGAATGCTCAACATGCGGGCGGTATTTTTCGGAGTCGTGCCACTGAAGACCTTCAACACAGTCTGGCCGTTGGTGCTCGAGCTGCAAGTCCTGTTTTGCCCGCCCATAATTATATGAATCCACCATTGGGTGGAAGTGGAACTGATAATCCATCGGCTGTGAGATTTACGATTGGCTCAGATGATGAGAGTTCTGATGACGATGCTTCACCCTTATCCTCCCTCAGTTCAGGTCCTGGTTCAGAACCTGGCGGCCTCATGGGGTTGGAGCAAACTTTAGAGAGCCTGCTTCTGGTAAAGGAGGCGGATTCCGCTGAAGGTGCTGTAGGGGGCTGCGTTTATGGTGGAGGTGAGCTGATTCTGGAGGAGTCTCTGACATCAAGCTTGAATAAACTGGCGTCATTGTTTTCTGCGGGGAAGGGCGGTAAAGATAAGGCCGTTGAAAGTGTCAGGAAAGAACTTGGTCAAACGATAGCTGACTCTTTCACAACAGCCAGACTGGAAGAATTGCATACAATTGCCTGTAGACTCGAGTCGTGGCAGAAAACGAATTGCAGATTACTTGAAAAATGTAAAGTTAACCCCTTCGACACTTACATACCCGATCTCAATACCCGTGGAATGGTTCCAATAAAGTTCGATGATCTTATCAACGGTATGGTTAATACAGGTGTTATGTCTGGTCTTGGCGAAGGGCTTGATAAAATTGATAGTTATCTGGGGGGGTGTGATGTAACGATGCTACGCCACCGCCACCGCCTTTGCACAGATATGAGCAAAGAAGTCCATAAGCCAATACTTTCCTTCTCGTTTTATCAGGAAAATCTATTAGTCTCACCATCTCCGGATTTGCTTTTTGATGGCGAAGAATTACCCGATTTCACTTACCTTCTTGATGGCGATGAAAATAAAGACTGGAACCACCTTGCCCGTGAATTGGATGCTTATTTTCAACCGGTATTTCAGGCGCTGGTTGAGGTTGGTGGGGCTATTCCAGAAGACACTCTGGAAGAATACTTCAAGAGTGTCGTTGATTAATGAAAGGTTTTATCGGGATCTTCAGACTGAGAAGAAATGGCTTCTTCAGAGGATTGCTCACCAGACGTCTGGTTTTCTGAAGGTGTGGTTAAATTATCTTCAGTGAGTTCAGAACTCTGTTGTTCGGTATCTTCTTCCAGTTGCAGGGCCGGTATTTTCTGCTTCTTGATCAAGTCATTAAAGCCAGTGGGCAATTCGGCTTCCATGGCATCCAGTTCATCGAACAGCTCCTGGGCCGAACGCTCTTTGATGACCTCCTGGTCTGCCAGCTCCGGCTGTTCTAACGTACCGCCTGCTGCTGCCAGTGCTTCAGCAATCTCTTCCGGGATTTCCAGAGCCTTGGCGATTTCTTCCAGGTCCCGGATTTCCGACAGTGGCGGCAGTTCATTCAGGTTCTGCAGGTTGAAGTAATCCAGGAATTGCCGGGTGGTGGCAAACATGGCGGGTCTGCCGGGAACATCCCGGTGGCCAACAACGCGAACCCACTCCCGCTCCTGCAGGGTGCGTATGATATTACTGCTGACACTGACGCCACGAATCTCTTCAATTTCTCCCCGGGTAATGGGCTGACGATAGGCGATCAGGGCCAGGGTTTCCAAAAGGGCACGGGTATAGCGCTGAGGTTTTTCGTCCCACAGGCCACCTATCCAGGGAGCCATGGCCTGACGAACCTGGAAGCGGAAGCCGGACGCTACCTGCTTCAGTTCAAAGGCCCGGCCCTCGCAGGCGTCAGATACTTTGACCAGGGCTGCACGGATTTCATTGCCATCAGGGCGATTGTCTTCCGGAAAGAGGGCCGCCAGCTGTTCAATCGTCAGTGGACGACTGCTGGCCATGATCGCTGCTTCCAGAATCAGTGAGAGATCAGGCTTTTCGCTCATTGATATGTTCCATGTTATTCAACCCGGGCCTTCACATGAATTGGTCCAAAGGGTTCGCTTTGTACCAGCTCGATCAGGGATTCCTTGATCAGTTCCATAATGGCCATAAAGGTGACCACCACGCCCAGCCGGCCTTCACTGACCCGATAGAGTGCCACAAAGGGGGTGAAGCGTTCAGGGGAGAGCATGGCAAGCACCTCGCTCATCCGCTCTCGAACGGACAGTGCTTCTTCCGCCACATGGTGGTGCTCAAACATATCAGCCCGACGCATGACTTCGCTCAGGGCGACCAGAATATCCTGAAGATCAACATCCGGATGTATCTGAACCCGCTCAAACTCAGGAGGCTGAACTTTGGCTGGCCAGTTATCCCGGCCCATTCTGGGCAGGTCATCCAGGTCTTCGGCTGCTTTCTTAAAGCGCTCATACTCCTGCAGTCGCCTGACCAGCTCAGCACGGGGGTCGTCTTCTTCCTCTTCAGCCTCTGCGGTTCGTGGCAACAGCATTCGGGATTTGATTTCCGCCAGCGTTGCGGCCATCACCAGATATTCTGCCGCCAGCTCAAACTGGGAACTTTCCATCAGTTTGACGTATTCCATGTACTGATGGGTGATCTGGGCCACCTGGATATCGAGGATATCCATGTTATTGCGCTTGATCAGGTAGAGCAGAAGATCCAGCGGGCCTTCAAAGGCTTCCAGAAAGACTTCCAGGGCATCCGGTGGAATGTAGAGATCGTCAGGCAGTTTAGTGAATGGTTGACCCTTTACCAGTGCCAGCGATTTTTCCGCTCTTATATGAGGAGCTTCAGGTGCAACGGATTCTGCTTCCGATGGGGCTGACGTTTGTGCTGGTTGTTCGGCCACGGCTTCCGTCGTGGTCATGGGCAGTTCACCTCTTGCTGGGCCGGTACCTCCTGGGAGGTTAGATGGCTTATTTGCTGATCAGTTCCATCATGCCTGCCAGAGGTGGTGTCTGTCCAGAGAGGAACTGTACCAATTCTCGGTCAGCCTCCTAGGAGGCTGACCGAGAATAGCGCCCGTAGCGAGGATGGCAGAAAATTGAGGATAAAAAGTCGGAAATTTTTAGTGAATAGTGGTTCTATTTGCTAAAAATTTCCGACTTTTTAGACCAATTTGCTGCCACCGCAGTAGGGCAGTCTATTCTCGGTCAGCCTACTAGCGATAATGCAGTCCCATGGCATCCCGGACTTCCTTCAGGGTGTCCTGGGCTTCATCGCGGGCTTTCTCACACCCTTCGGTAATAATGCTCTTGACCACATCCTGATTATTTTCCAGTTCCAGGGCTTCAATCCGTATCGGTTCCAGCTCGGCCTGGATCGCTTCTATAACCGGTTTTTTGCAGTCCAGGCAACCGATGCTGGCACTGGTACAGCCACTGTGTACCCAGTCCTGACGTTGCTGGTCAGAATAGAGCCGGTGAAATTGCCATACCGGGCATTTTATGGGATCACCCGGATCATTCCGGCGAATACGGGCCGGGTCCGTGGGCATTTTCCGGATCTTGGTGTCCACCTCGTCAGCACTCTCTCTGAGACTGATGGTGTTGTTGCAGGACTTGGACATTTTCTGTCCGTCCAGCCCGGGCGTTCTGGCTTGCGGTGTCAGCAATGCCTGTGGCTCTGGCAGAATAACCTTGCCGGTGCCTTCCAGATAACCGAAGAGGCGTTCCTGGTCACCCAGGGTAATATTGTTCTGTTCTTTCAGCAGGGCCCTGGCTGTTTCCAGGGCTTGTTCATCGCCTTTTTCCAGATAGGTTTTGCGCAGCTTCCGGTATATTTCACCCTGCTTTCTGCCCATTTTCCGGATGGCCATTTCGGCATTTTGTTCAAAACCGGGTTCACGGCCATAGAGATGGTTAAAACGGCGGGCAATTTCCCGGGTAATCTCCACATGGGCTTCCTGATCCGCACCCACGGGCACACTGCCTGCCCGATAGGCCAGAATGTCAGCACTTTGCAGGAGGGGATATCCCAGAAAACCATAGGTAGAAAGATCTTTCTCTCTGAGTTTTTCCTGCTGGTCTTTGTACGTTGGAACCCGTTCCAGCCATGACAGCGGTGTCATCATGGAAAGCAGCAGGTGAAGTTCGGCATGCTCCGGTACCCGGGACTGAATAAAAATGGTGGAAGAGCCAGGGTTCACACCAACGGCCAGCCAGTCAGTGACCATATCCAGCATGTGTTGCTGAAGGTGCTGGGTATCTTCATAGTGAGTGGTCAATGCATGCCAGTCTGCCACAAAGAAAAAACAGTCGTATTCGTGTTGCAGTGCCAGCCAGTTTTTTAAAACACCGTGATAATGGCCAAGATGCAATCGGCCAGTGGGTCGCATGCCAGATAAAACACGCGACTGAGGGTCTACAGCGCTCAAAGGGCTCTCCCAAATTAGTCCTGAGAGGACAGGGTACGATAGTTTTAATCCAGGGGAAAGAGGGGCAGGACAGTATTACCTGCCGCGCATTACTGGCTTTAGTGGCCAATAATATGATTGATCTTTTTGCCAGTTTCAAAAGACGGGATGCTCCCCTGAACAAGACATTGATAAAGCGTTTGGTTAGTGCCTCCGGTTCTGAAGAGGGTATCGTTCTGGATATTTGATGATGTCAGTGGCGATATCAAGAAATTCTGATTGAATGCCCTCATCTTCAAGAATCTTGATGGCAATATGCTGTTCAGAAAAACCGGACTTTAAAAGGTAGTCATAAACCAGTCTGCCGTCGCTGGTGATGTCTGCGTGAACATGCATGTTCTGGAATATTCCGGGGTATTCATCAGCCAGCAATGTGGGTCTGGGGTAGTGGGTTGTGCAGATATTAATGCAGTTCCGGTTGTTGGAAATGATTTTCAGATAGCCATAAGTGCCAGCCTCACCTTCTATCGGATTGGTACTGCTGAAAATCTCATCCATCAGTGTCAGGCTGAACTGATACTCTGCCATGTTTTCAATATGCTCCATCAGTTCAATAGCTCTCACCGATTCTGCCTTGAATGTTGACAGCCCGGCAGCAACCTCTGAGCTGATATCCATATGGGTATGGATCAGTGAAAACGGGGTTATTTCAATATGGTGCGCTGGTGCAATTCCAAAGGTCTGTGCCAGCAGGACGGCAATGGCAATGCCTTCCATATTGGTTGATTTTCCGGCGGCATTAGGGCCTGTAATGATGGTGTTCAACGGTAATTGCGCGCCTATTTCAATACTGTTTGGCACGGCTACTGCTGGTGATAAATGTGGATTCCAGAATCGGTCGAGTCTCAAGTAGGGTGAAGCGTGTTCCGGAATGTATTTTGCCAAGGTAATTGGGTTGCTTTCTCTTTGCTGACCCTGGCTTACCAGTTTGGCAATGGTCAGCCAGGCATCCACTTCACCCACTGCCTTGAGGATGTATAACATAGAACTTTTGTGCTTCTGCATAAGTTCTAATGCCATGTGGTAGCACCCCATATGAGAGGTGTAGTATTGCCAGGTGGAACGGACAGGGCTTTCAGGGGGCTCTTTCAATAGCGTGAGTATTTCACGGAATTCTTTCGAGTAATCCAGCCTTGAAAGCTCCGGGTAGGATAACAACACTTCATGAAGCGGTGGATGGTTCTCAAGTGTCATCCAGAGTTTTCTGGCTTCAAATAAGGCAAGACCCGGGCGTCTGCTACGTTCCATTACGTAGGTGTAATAATTTTTCTCTCTTTTGGCACTTCGTTGTGTCAGATAAAGTGTCAGGCCATAAAGTGTCAGGCCGCTGACCAGATGCAATGGATGTGATGAATTGTAATAAAGGTAGGTAGGCATAAACCCGAGACCCAGTAAATTCAGGCTTTCAATAAAACGACGGGAGGCTTCTTTTTCATTGCTGGTCTTCGGGTTCATACCAAATTGAGTGGTAGCATCCAGGCTCTGGAAAAGTCCTTTATAGACAGTATCGGAGGGGTCAAGCAGAGAAATGATGCCATCCTCATTGGTGGAGAACCGTTGTAAATGATTCTCCAGCCTGGCCATGATTATTGGATGATCGATCAGGTATTGTATGGTGGATTGTCTTTTTTTCAGTACGTTGATATCGGTTGTTGGAGTAATCAGCATATTGGCTAACATGATTTCTCCGGATACGGTAATCGGGGTTCCAAGGCTTTTCAGAATGCTGTGGTCGGGTGACTGCGTTGATCCATTTAATAAATCCAGGTCTTTAACGGCGTAATGTGTCAGAATTTTGTTTGTTGAACTGGCCTGGTCGACGGTGTGTTGGGTGAGTGATTTTAATACGATTTTTCTTTTTTCTCCGGGTGTGAGAATAATATCAGGAAGTTCACCTTTAACTTCTTTTGATTCAATTTTTTCATTAGAGTCCGGGTAGGCTTGAGAAAAGTGTTGCTGTGATGTTTGATAGGTGTTTTTTATACCAAGTCCAGCCTGAATATCTAAAGGGTGTATAAGAAATCCAAAGATTATTATGAATAATTTATTTTGGTATCTTTTGGTTTCCGGTTTTTTGACTGCTGATATTGGCATGGTTTGATAAATGCTTTGTTAATTGATTGATTTCGGCTATTCACTGATTAATTCTTGATTGTTGGATGCAGCGTGGGATTCAGGCTTTGGAATCAGACTTACAATCCTAGACGATTTTTCTGAATAGTAGAAACATAGTTTTTGCTGTTAATTCCATATCATGGCATGTCATGGATAGTTGTGTGAACTAACAGCTGATTCTTACTTTACCGCAAGAAAAACTAATCAATCATAAAAGGCTCAGGATTACCTTTGCCGACCCTGAGAAGTTCCGGGACATCTTCCATCAGGCTGACCACCGTCGTCGGCTCCATGCCACAGAATCCGCCATCAATAATCAGGTCCAGCTGGGGTTCCAGAGTCATGCGGATATCGTAAGGATCCATCATGGGGAACTCGTCACCAGGCAAGTGGAGTGTTGAGCTCATAATGGGGCAGCCCAGTTCGCTGAGCAGCGACTGCACAATGGCACCCTCAGGCACACGTATGCCGATGGTCTTCCTCTTCGGGTGCATCAACCGTCGGGGTACTTCCCTGGACCCTTTCAGAATAAAGGTATAGGGGCCCGGTGTGTGATTTTTCAGCATTCGATATTGCGTATTATTCACCTGGGCATAGGTCGCCAGTTCGGAGAGGTCTCTGCAGACCAGGGTAAAATTATGCTTTTCATCCAGCCTGCGTATTTTCCGGATGCGCTCAACCGCCTTTTTATCGCCAATGTGACAACCCAGGGCATAGGCTGAGTCGGTAGGGTAGGCGATCACACCACCATCGCGAATAATATCGACAGCCTGACGGACCAAACGCAGTTGTGGGTTGTCGGGGTGAATCTGAAAGAACTGGCTCATGGCAATCGTCAGCATCAGGGTTATTCACTCTGCCTATGGCCCGGGGTGTTGGGGTGACAAACACAAAAGTTTGTCGGCCATAACTCAGAGTGATGAAGGAATGAAGCCTTTAGCTAAGGAAATAGCCTTTAGTTAAGCAAATAGCCTTCAGCCTAAAGAGTAATGCTTCAGCGAAAGAGCACTGTGGTGGTTGCGCGAAAGCGGTGGCGCATCATAACACTCAGGTCAATAGGAAAGAAGTGCCCGACAGGTTGTCCGAAAATAGACTGCTGTTCTCGTAGCATGTCGTACTTGGGAATTGCCCCGTAATAATGTCAGGCACAGAGGAAAAGATTTTTTTCTCCATGACATAGTTTTTTATTTACTGGAAAACATCAGAAATCCGCTCATGGGCGCTTAAACTTATGTATTCACCCCCAACCATTGTTTGCGGCTGCTGCTTCAAAAAAAGTTTTTATATGTTGTAATACTTCGGGATCCTTTTCATGGGGGTAGAGTTTTATTTTTTCGGCCACTACCAGCAGTTCAAGGAGTTTATCCAGCACCTGCTGAATGTCCCGCTGGCTGCTTGCGGATGATTCGTGAGCGGGCCGACGTGCAACATTACATTTTTCGCCAATTTCAGGTGCTTCAGGTCTTGCTGAATTACGGGCGGCATTGAAAACCTGACGTTGACAATAGTCCATCAATGTCAAAATACACCTCGAATTTCGATCCCGGAAGAGTTCTGACTGGTCTGCGAAGAAGCTTTTTGGATGAAAACTTTTGTTAAGCGTTTCACGAGCAACCTGTTTCATGGATTCACCCAAAATGTCCTTGCTCGCGGAGCATGCTGGCCGTGTTTGACCTATTACCTCCACTAAACGGGCAAGATCGATCTTATATGCTCGACTAAACTCCTCAAGCTTGGGCGTATATTTTTTCGATAGGGTCGTACCAGGAATATCTTCGTACCGTAGTCCGGAAAACTTCAGGTTGACGGTAACCGGTTGCTGATGGTCCAGATCCTTCTTTAACCCTGACGGGTTTGTTGCCACAAACTCGTCTAAATAGTCCAGGGCATCAGCCCTGTTGCACTTGTGCATGGCTGAATACAACTTGCAGAAAAACTCTCTTCTGACCATGGCAGGCAACAAACTTTCATCGTCGCTTGAAGCACCTGCCACGCTCTCCGGTTTCACCTTATCATCCCTGGTGATTGGCATCGGATACTGGCTCTTGAAATGTTCTTCGAGGAAGTACATGCTGGCTACGACGGTCAACTGACTGAGTTTTCGATATGAGTGGCCTGACAGCGTATTATAGGCATCCAGGACAAATGTCCATAACCTTTCAGCCAATAGCTTCAGGTTTTTATTATTGTTATTTGGCGGCAGAGTTTTGTTAATAACTTCATTCAGGATACACCAGAATGGATTGATAACACTTGCACTACTGTAGTCCCTGCAAAGGCTCAGGGTATTTGCCAGATATTCAAAATTAGTGTTGTAGGCTTGCTCAAGGGCAAAGAAGCACTCCTCCAGGGACGCAGGAGGAGCGTCGTTGATTGAGGTTGCGCACAGGCGCTCAGTAATGTCAACGCAAACCGGAGTATAAGCAGGCGGTGGTTCCGGGTCGACCACTGAATAAGGGGGTGGAGCGGACCGATTCGTAATATTGACGTCATGGCCTGCAAATGCAGCCCCAGCCTCTCCGGTTGGCTGTTCCGGGGGAGGGTAAACAGCTTTTTCTGCAACAGCGGCATTGTTGATTTTATCCATAATTACCATATTTCATTGTGCTTAAAATACCGTAGACCACAGCACAACCTGTTGGTTCCAATGAACAATGATTTGGCGCAGCAGGCCCTATTGCCAGATGGCCCAGACCGGTGTCAGACTTTCAGGGAGAGAAGGAGGCAATCGACCAATATCAACCCATGGATAGTCCGGGTTATGAAAATCACTGCCCTGTGATGCCATCAGGTTAAACTCCCGGCAATAGCGTGCCATTTGCTCTACCTGACTATGTGGGTGGTTAGAGCCCTGAACCTCCATGGCGTGCCCGCCTGCCAGGGTAAAGTCTTTGATCAGAGCCCGGAGTTTGGTGGCGGTCATCCGGTATTTTCCGGGGTGGGCAAGAACGGCCGTTCCTCCCAGTGCCCGAATCCAGGCAACGCCCTGACTCATCTTAGGCCAGAAGGCTTTAAGGTTGCCAATTTTGCTGTTGTCGAGGTACTTGCGAAACGCAGTATCCATATCATGGCATCGTGCTTCACTGATCAGCCAGCGGGCAAAGTGTGGCCGCCCAATCTGCACGTCGTCCGGTTTCAGCATAAAGCCATAATGGCTGTTTTGCTGTTGTTCAACCGCAACCTCAAGGACGTTTCGGAAAATCTGATCGGCATTCCATTCTGGCAAACGACGGGCCAGCCGTTCGGCTATATGATGTGAGCGTTTTCTGCGGGATTCGCCCTGGGTTTTTATGATCAGCTCCAGATCCTGGTGATCGAGGGAGAAATTCAAACCGACAATATGAATTTCTGCGCCGGACCAGGTAGTGGAGAGTTCAATGCCGGTGATTAATCGAACATCCCCTTCAGGTTGGTGGTCTCTGAGGAAGTAGTGGGCAGCAACAGTGTCATGATCGGTAATGGCCAGAGTATGGACCTGTCGTTCCTGAGCCCGCAGGTAGAGTTCAACTGGGTCAAGAGTTCCATCGGAAGCGGTGGTGTGGCTGTGTAAATCAATGGAAATCAAAATTGCCTCTTACCCTGAAATTCAATTAGTTTATTATGTAGTTAACTACTTATTGCCAGCAGGCTCAAACTCCCTGACCGTTATTCACTAACGTGGTGATAAGTTGGTGCCTCCTATTCTACTCTGATTGGCCAAATATGAAGCAAATAATTGACTTTATTCCTCTGATTCTTTTCTTTGTCGTCTATAAAATGGACCCGAGAACGGTCAGTCTGGGGGCAAATGACTTTGAACTGGGTGGACCGTTCAGCGCAACTCTGGTGTTGATGGTTGCTTCCATTCTGGTGTACGGCAGCCTGTATCTGAAAAACCGTGCGCTGGAGAAAAGCCATGTGGTTACTCTCGCGGCGGTTATGCTGTTTGGGGGCATGACACTGACGTTTCACGATGAAGCTTTTTTGAAGTGGAAAACCCCAATCGTCAACTGGATCTTTGCGGTTGCTTTTCTGGGCAGTCAGTTTATTGGTGAAAAGACCCTGCTGGAACGGATGATGGGACACGCCCTGACACTGCCGGACAATATCTGGCTCAAGATGAACATCAGCTGGGTGATATTTTTTATTCTTCTGGGGGCGGCCAACCTCTTTGTGGCATTTACCTTCCACGATATCTGGGTGGACTTTAAAGTGTTCGGCAGCCTTATTTTAACATTCCTGTTTGTGATTGGTCAGTTTCTGGTGATTTCAAAACATATTCAGACTGAGGAGAAATAAATGCTCTACGCTATTTTCAGTGAAGATGTCGATAATAGCCTGCCATTGCGGATGAAGGCGCGCCCCGCACACCTTGAGCGGCTTCAGCAATTAAAGGACAAAGGGCAGCTGGTGCTGGCTGGTCCCTGTCCTGCCATAGACAGCAATGATCCGGGAGAGGCTGGTTTTACCGGCAGTCTGGTGGTTGCCGAATTTGCCAGTTTAACCGAAGCCCAGGCCTGGGCAGATGCAGATCCCTATATTGAGGCTGGCGTTTATCGACAGGTTATCGTTAAGCCATTTAAAAAAGTTCTGCCGTGATTTGAGATGCTGATACCTGTGAAAATGCAAAAACATTGGCTGGCTGTTCTGTTCGGGTTGTTATGGATCGGACAGGTCTGTGCAGAGACACGATATATCACTGATATTACCTATGTGCCCATGCGCACCGGGCCCGGTAATGAATACCGGATTCTGCACCGTGGACTGAAGACCGGTACTTCACTGGTATTGCTGGAAGAAAATTCCGGCAAGGGCTTCAGTAAAGTGAAACACGGTGATCAGGAAGGTTATGTACCGACACAATATCTGATGACCAACCCACCGGCTTTTCGCCAGTTACCCGCGGCCCTGGATCGGGCCAGTAAAATGGCTGCTGACAATAAAGCGCTGGAAATACGCCTGATGGAACGGGATGGTCAGCTGCAAGAGGTCACCTCCGAGCTCAGCAAGGCGGAGAATAAACTGGATCGCCAGCAGGTGGAGCTGAAACGACTTCAGGATATTTCTGCTGAGCCCCTGGCGATAGATCGTCGTAACCAGCAGCTGGTTGAGGAAAACGAACGGCTGAAAAACCAGTTGCAGGTGCTGCAGGCGGAAAATCGTCAGCTGCTAAGAGACACCAGCCTGCGCTGGTATCTCTTTGGTGGTGGCACAATATTGCTGGGTATTCTGCTTGGTTTGTTCCTGCCGATGTTGAAAATCCGCAAGAAAGAGAGCGCCTGGGTTTAGGGTTTATCTCAGGGTTCATAGAGGTGAGGTTAGAATGAATCTGACCTCCCTCAACGGTCGTTGTGGCCAAGATCTCTTTCAGGGGCAATCACGTCCCTGACTTTCTGTTTAATTTCCTTGGGTTGAGGAAAACCGCCATTCTTTTTCCGTTCCCAGATCTCTTCGCCATTCAGCTTTATAATAAAGATGCCCCCTGTTCCCGGCTTTAACCGAACTTCCCCTATATCAGTACTAAAGGTACTTAGCAGCTCCTGTGCCAGCCAGGCAGAACGTAACAGCCATTGGCATTGACTGCAGTACTCTATCTCAATAACGGGCTTTTCTGTCATGGCTCCCTCGCTTAAAATTCGCCGCTGATTTTTCAACGCTTTATAAGTTGTGGCCTCATCTTCATGGAGAGTGCCCTTTTTATCAAGATTCTTTTATCAAGGTTCTTTTATCAAGAAAGGTACAGTGCATGGATTGGATGGTTGATCCAGCAATTGAAAACTATTGCCAGACGATGACGTCCGGTGAGTCTCCGCTTCTGGCCGAGCTGGCTCAGGCCACGGTGGACAGAACCCGTTACCCCGTTAACCTCTCCGGTCGGCTGGTAGGGCAGACCCTGAAAATGCTGGTTAAGATCAGCCGCAGTAAAACTGTGCTGGAAATTGGTATGTTTACCGGCTACGCAGCGCTATCCATGGCAGAAGGTTTGCCCGATGATGGCGTGGTGTATGCCTGTGAAACCAACCCACGGTCCATCGCCATTGGACAGGAGTTTTTTGACCGCTCTCCCCATGGACATAAAGTCAAAGTGCTCTTTGGCAGGGCGCTGGATACCATCCCGGAATTAACAGCGGAAAAACTGGACCTGGTGTTTCTTGATGCAGACAAGAAGAAGTACCGCGATTATCTGGAACTGGTACTGCCCATGCTGAACCCTCACGGGCTTGTGGTTATTGATGATGCCCTCTGGAAAGGGAAGGTGCTTGACCCTCAGGAGGAGCGTGATCAGGTGATTGCCGATCTGAATCGTTACATTTATCAGCACCCAAACCTTGAGAGTGTGCTGCTGCCCATCCGGCATGGTTTAAATATTGTGCGAAAAGTCTGAACTTCTGCCTTTCTGCCATTTATCCACTATTATCCATTACTGGCCAATGGGTATTTAAAAAGGGGGCGTTCATGATTATCTATGAAGTCAATTGTCTGGTGGATAATGATATTGTGGATGAATTCAGGGCCTGGCTAACGCCACATGTTGATGCCGTGCTGAAGGCCGAAGGGTTTCACAGTGCGGAAATACTGAAGCTGACGGTAGATGATCAGCTGACAGCAAGACCTTATTCAACGGGTTTTTCCATTCGCTATCGAGTGTCTGGGCAGGGTGCGCTGGATCACTACCTGGCACACCTTGCTCCTGCACTTCGCCAGGAAGGCATTGACACGTTTGGTCATCAGTTCACAGCATATCGTCGTGTATTAAAGGAGAACGCCTGATCATCACAACCGGGGATCATTCTTCAAAGCAAGCCAGTTACCTGAGAGCCTGAAAAAGCCTGGCATCAGAACTCATCTCACAGCTGCCAATCACTGTCGAGGGCTATGGAATTTTCCCGAAGCAACAGTAACTCATCCATGACATTGGCTTCGGGGCCAGACTGAAACCAGCAGCCTAAAGCATGGGACATCTTGCTGCCTTCAGAAAAACTCTGCAGACACTCCAGAACCTGTTCCTCATGGATTTCCTGTCCATCTACAGGTTGTTTCGTGATGCAGCAGTGTGCCATGAAGAAGAAATGCAGACGTAAAGTCTGAACTGAACTTCTCAGGGTTTTGATGGATTGCAATACCTGCTCTGCTGACACTCTCTGGTGATTGATTGGCAGCTCATAATACATAGCCATGAATGTCAATACACATTCCAGTCGTAGTTCCTCTTCACCTTTGACCGATACGCTGTTCAGGATTTGCCAGGCCTCTTGCAGCAAACTCCGGGCTTCACCGGTTTCATGGTTCCGCTGAGATTGTTGCAGCCTTAGCATCAGATACCTGGTTTGCCTTGAAGAATGATTACCGGGTACTTCATTAAACGCTGTTAATACTTCCTGGTCATCCGGACAGGCGCTGTCCAATTCTCTGCCATTCAATGCCAGCTGAGCATAAAAAATGGCTTTTTGAAGTAACCAGCCGCCGCATTCACAAGCCTTAACCACCGCATCCGGTATGACCGGCTGGCCATTCAACAGCACGCCCTTCAGGCAGCATTGCGCTTTGAAGCGCGCCAGCTCCAGCACAGCCCCGGTTACCTGATAATCCTTAACTACCGCATCCGGTGAGACCTGCTGACCATTCAAGGTCAGGCCCCTCAGGCAACATTCTTCCTTAAAGCGCACTAATCTCAGTTTGCCCTCGGGGCTGTCCGGGAACCCCCTGGCCACTTCGTCCGTTGTAACCAGCTTGCCATTTAATGTCAGGCCCCTCAGACAACATTCCTCTTTGAAGCGCGCCAGCTCCAGTACTGCTGAAACTGCCTGATAAGCAGAGACCACCGCTTTCGTTGAGACCTGTTGGCCGCCCAATGGCATGCCTCTCAGGCAACATTCCGCTTTAAAGCGCGCCAGCTCCAGTGTCGCTCTGGCTGCCTGAAACCCCTTAACCACCTCTTTCGGGGTAACCTGCTGGCCATTTAATAGCAGCCCCTTCAGGCAGCATTGTTCCTTAAAGCGTGCCAGCTCCAGTGTTGCCCTGACTGACAGATAACCCCTGACCACCTCATTCGATGTAACCTGCTGACCATTCAATGCCATGCCCCTCAGGTAACAGTATTGCTTAAAGCGCGCTATTCCCAGTTTGCCTTCCGGACTATCCGGGAAATCCCTGACCACCTCATCCGGGGTGACCGGCTGGCCATTTAACGCCAGGCCCTTCAGGCAACATTGTTGCTTAAAGCGCGCCAGCTCCAGTGTAGCCCTGGCTGCCTGATAATTCTTAACCACTGCATCCGGTGCGACGGGCTGGCCATTCAATGTCAGGCCCCTCACGCAACATTCCGCTGTAAAGCGTGCCAGCTCCAGTGTTGCCCTGGCTGCCTGATAATCCCTGACCACAGCATCCGGTGAGACCTGCTGGCCGTTCAACGTCAGGCCCTTCAGGCAACATTCCGCTTTGAAGCGTCCCTGCTCCAGTGTTGCATTGACTGCCTGAAACCCCCTTAACACCTCATCCGGGTTGACGAACTGGCCATTCAACACCAGTCGCTTCAGGCAACATTCTGCTTTAAAGCGCGCCTTGCCAAGTTGGCCTTCCCGGCTGTCCGGGAAAGCCTTAACCACCGCATCCGGTATGACCAGCTGACCATTCAACGGCAGCCGCATCAGGCAACAGTGTTGCTTAAAGTGAGCAAGCTCCAGTGTTGCATTGGCTGCATGATAATTCCTGGCCACCATATCTGTTGTGACTTCCCAACCATTCAGTGGCAGCTTCTGCAGGCAACACTCCGCTATGAAGCGCGCTATCCCCAGCCTGCCTTCCGGACTATCCGGGTAACTCTGAACGACCTCGTCCGGTGTGACCGGTTGTCCATTCAGCGCCAGGCCCTTCAGGCAACATTTTTGCTTGAAGCGTGCCAGATCCAGTGTTGCGTTGGCGGTCTGATAATCCTTAACCACGGCATCCGGTGTGACTTGCTTGCCATTCAACAGCAGACCCCTCAGGCAACATTGTTCCTTAAAGCGCGCCAGCTCCAGTGTTGCCATGGCAGCCTGACAACCTCTAACCACTGCCTCCGGGGTGATCCGCCGACCATGCAACGACAACTCCCTCAGGCAACATTCCGATTTGAAGCGTACCAGCTCCAGTGTTGCCCCGGCGGCCTGATAATTCCTGAACACCGCTTCCGTCGTGACCTGCTGGCCATTTAACGGCAGGCGATTCAGGCAACATTCTTCTTTGAACCTTGCTAACCCCAGTTTGCCTTCCGGACTATCCGGGAAATACTTAACCACCATATCCGGCGTGACGTTCTGGCCCTTCACCGGCATGCCCCTGTGGAGACAGTGCTGCATAAAGCGCGCCAAGGCTAATTTGCACTTATTATTTCGATCCGGCTTACGGTTGAATTCTTGAATAACCTGATCCGGGGTAACTTTTCTATTGCCATGGAGAATATTCTGCAAGCACAGTTTTTGCAGGAAGAAGCCAGGTCGAAGGGACGTTGTATCGTTCCCATAGGCGTTAAGCACAACAGCCGTGGTGACTTGACGTCCCTGTAATGGTTGTTTATCCCAAAAGGCATCTTCAACGCATTTACTATCGACATGGAGAGGTGCCGTACTTCTCTGAGACTGATGGTTTGATACTCGTTTACCGTTAAATGCACTTCGGGAGCGGTGAGGAGTCCCGCTTGAAGCAGCTCGTCGATCAACTGATCCCGAAGGGTAGAAAGGTGGTGCTGTTGCTCTCAGAATGAAACCTTTCACGCATGGAATGGAAATTCCGGAATTTGACCTCAAAACAATTAATAGGTTCCATTGATGGTTTCCTTCTATCAATGAAGTCCAGATTCCGCTCAGGGTGAACGGAGATAGTATTCATCAAACTCATTGGAATGTGATGTATCAGCCGAATGAGACAACAGGAAGGCAGGAATGCGCCTTCCTATCGGTTCTCTGCATAAAGTTTGTGCCCTGAAGCTCAATCACTGGGGGGGCGCTCCTACAGGCTCAAAATAACGGTAAAATGTCAGTGATCTGCCATCGCGGATAAAGCTGCTCAGATAGCCCGATTTAAAGACGGGGTAGACCGCCGCCTTGCCAGTGATATACCAGACGGCCATTGATGTTTTTACCGCCAGATACAGCGGCAGCGTTTCACCGGTTGCCTGGAATTCCATAGAACCTGCCGGTTTATTGATCATAACATCCTCTATGGTTGTCAGTCCGACGGTACTGAGTGCCAGCAGTGGAATACGGTCCTGAACTGTCATCCCTCCGGTAGTTACTGCATCCGCATAGGCTTGATCACTGAGCTGTCCCAGCTGATCCAGGGTAATACTGCCCAGACAGGCCATATTACTGCCACGACCCACCGAGACGAAATGACCCACCTGACAGTGATTGAGCATGGCCTGATAGTTTTCCTCCGGGGATGCATTTTGAGTGGTCTTGATCAGACGGTTTTTGATGCCTTCTTCAACCTGGTGAACGGAATACCTGGGAAGCCATTTACCAAAGGGCTGAATGAGCTTCAGGACGAAAGTGGAAGCGTCCATTCCCCTTTCGCCGTCAGGGCCAATGGTTCCTTCGCCAAAGGCAAAGTAACGGTTCTCGTTGTGTTCCGGCGCAACATATTCTGACGGGTATTTTAACAGGGTATTACTCAGCTGGTTCAGATAGTTCTGGTAACTCAGGGGAAGTGGTACTTTTAAAACCTGGTTATCCAGTTTTCCCGCAGGATCAACCGATAATTCCACAGGGGACAGTTGGGCAGAATAAAGCCGTAACTCTGACGATTCTATCTGCCGGGATGCCGGAGGTTGATGGTTTCGCGCAGCGAAAAAGTACCTGCCACTGAGGCTGTATACCGGGGTGCCTAAAGGCAACCGCTGGTTCAGGTCCTGACTTCTGACCCGGCTGGTGACGGTCAGTTTCAGTTGGTGATCAGGATCCCGGGATGAAACGGGAAGTTCACCAGCCAGAGAGTCATCGACAAAGGCGATATGCCTTGCCTTGGTGAATTTAAGGCCAAACTCCGGACGCCACAGGGCTACCCAGCTATCTTCGGCTGACTCCAGGCCGACTGAGTCAATAGTCGTTAACTGACCAAGCACAAAGACCGGGGTGTTTCTCAGAATAAGCGTACTGGATGATTTCTGGTTAGCGGCAACATTGGAAGCCTGAGCCAGATTATTGGTAAAAAATACATCACTGGGGAAAAACTGTGCATCAGCATCAGCGATGGTTATGGCCCGGGCTCCGGGATGAAAGCCCTGAAGGTATTGAGTCTGCTGAATCCGGTCTAAAAGCTGCTGGCGTTCAGCTTCGGTAATCAGATGGCCAGAGGCATCAAAATTATTGCTGATAGCGCCAATGACCACTCTGGCAGCCGTTTGGGTGATGGAGCCGTACTGCTGTTGGTAAGTGGCAAGGGCTTCGTCCACTTTCTGTTTGTTCCAGGGAGCGAGCAGCCACTCCTGCAGATTATTGTCGCCGATTTCCCATCGCACTGTTGTATCCCGGGGGTTGATTCCCTGCATCTCTGCGATGGTATGGACATCCTGCAGCCCTTTAAATACAGCGCCCTGTTGGTCAGCTTCAGGATAAGCGGCGGCGAGTCCGGTTATCCCGCAAAGGAGAGTGAAAATCAGCCATCTTGTTATTGCCATCTGTACTTCCTCAGTGAATCCAGCGTTTCATGAAGCCTCAGACAATATAGACAGATAAATGGGGAAAGGGTTGCAAATGGCGCGGAGAAAGTGACTGCTCCCCGAAATATGGTGAGCAGGGGACCGGTTAAATCGACCAGCTCAGGTCAATATCCCTGGACTGGCCAGAGTGATAGAGCCTGGTTCGGGCTGGCTCGGTGCTGGCAATCAACTTACCCCGGCGGATAGAGTGGGTGACCGAAGCCTGGCGGCGTACCGCATCAAATACGCTCTCGGAGTCCAGCATAATAAGGTTTGCCGGTTTACCAACCGCAATACCGTACTGGTCGTGAATATTCAGGCAGCGGGCGCTGTTGTGGGTAATCAGGTCGATGCCCCGGTTAATCTGGTCAAAGCCGGTAAGCTGGCAGCCGACCAGACCGGTGAACAGCACCAGCAGCATATTGCCGCCCTGCATGGGGAACCACTGATCGACAATGTCGTCCTGACCAAAACAGGCGTTAACCCCGGCTTCCAGCAACTCAGGGATGCGCGTAATACCCCGGCGCTTTGGATAGCTATCCATGCGCCCCTGTAAATTCAGGTTGGTGACCGGGTTGGCAATAAAGTGAATGCCGGAGTTTGTCAGCAGGCGCATCAATTTAACAACATAGGCATTGTTGTAAGAGTGCATGGCCGTGGTATGGCTGGCGGTGACCCGTTGCCCCATGGCACGTTCCAGGGCCAGGGTGGCGACTGTTTCTACAAAGCGTGACTGTTCATCATCAATTTCATCACAGTGGATGTCGATCAGGCGATCGTATTTCTCGGCCAGATCAAACACCGTTTTCAGGGAATCAATGCCGTATTCACGGGTGTATTCAAAATGTGGGATGCCGCCAACGGCTTCTGCCCCGAGCTTCAGGGCCTCTTCCAGCAATTCAGCCCCTTTGGGGAAGGAGGGGATGCCTTCCTGGGGAAAGGCGACCAGCTGAATATCAATCAGCTCCCGCATCTCTTCTCTCAGTTCCAGCAGAGCCTGCAAAGCGGTGAGCGATGGGTCAGTGGTATCCACATGGCTGCGAACGTGCTGAACCCCCTGGGCGATATACCACTCCAGGGCTTTTGCGGCCCGGTTTTTAACATCGTCCCGGGTCAGCGTTTTTTTCCGCTCAGACCAGTTGTGAATGCCTTCGAACAAGGTGCCGCTGCGGTTCCACACCGGCTCTCCGGCGGTCAGAGCGGTGTCCAGATGTACATGTGGGTCGATAAATGGCGGCAGGACCAGCCGTCCATGACCGTCGATGACCTCGACTCCTTCGTTCCGGGCAGTATTTCGGACCGTGGCAGCAGGTGTGATGGCAGTAAACGTGCCATTGTCCATGTCAATATCAAACAGGCCTTCTTGCTGGTGCAGACGGACGTTTTCAAGTCTCATATCGAAGTCTCAGTGTGAGCCATGCGGCCCTGAAAAATGGGCGCTTTCTGGAGCAGGACATGGCTGATAGCCGCCACCACAACACCATTGATGGGGGCAATACCCGGCAACAGGCTTGCGGCGGCAATGCCGGCAACCCAGGCGATCAGTGCTGACGGGTTGATAGTCGCAAAAGATGCTTGTTGATAGTCCGGGTAATGGCCTTTTCTTACCAGAAAGTAATCAGCCAGCAGAATTGCACCGACGGGTGGCAGTGCAGAACTCAACAGGCCCAGCCATCCGACAAAGTGGTTGTAGAGCCACAGGGCAAACAAGGTTCCCAGGGCACCGTTGATCATCACGATCAGGTTTTTGCTCTTGCCGGTAATACTGGCAAAGCCCAGGCCGGAAACGTACAGGGCATTATCGTTGGTGGTCCAGATATTCAGGCCCAGTGTGATCACAGCTGGCAAAATCAAACCCTGCAGGAACATCACCTCGGCGATATCCGCCTGACCGGTCACCATGGAACCGATGGCACCAAAGGTGAACATCAGGCTGTTGCCAAGGAAGAAGGCAATCAGTGTCGCACTGACCGCAATTTTCGGTGTGCGGGCAAAACGGGTAAAATCCGCGGTTAGGGAACCACCACTGATAAACGATCCGATACAGATACTGATGGCGCTGGCAAAGGTAATAGTGGCGGCCGGTTCAATCGCCATCAATGCCGACAGGCCACCGGCGCTCGCCACGGCTTCCCTGACCGAAAAACCGCCCAGCAGGGCAATGGCGGGAACTGCGATAAAACTGAGAATGGTCAGAGCCTTGAAACCGAAAAAAGCGGTGACGGTCATCAGGAATCCTGAGATTAAGACCAGAATCTCCGTGTTAATTCCGGTGGCCTTGTTCACCGGCAGGGCAAACATGGCCACGCCCACACCGAACCAGCCCACCTGGGTAGCGGCCAGCACCAGGGAGGTCAGCTTACCGCCGATTTTACCAAAAGCGTATTCAGAGAGAAGGTGAGTGGAAAGGCCGGTTTTACTGCCCATCCAGGCGAGACCTGACGTGTAGGCACCGAGCAGAAGGTTGCCGATCATCACTGTGATCAGAAAGCTGGAAAAGTCCAGACCTTGTCCCAGGGTTCCGCCGGACCACATGCTGGCTGAGAAGAAGGTAAAACCGACCATGACCACCAAAATGGGGAAGAAGCCTTTACGGGCAGCAGCTGAAACGGGAGCGTGAGCGTAATCCTGGGAATATTCCGACATTGGTCCTCCAATAAAGAAACAGGTTGAGGGCCTGATAGCCGGATATTCATGCTAACAGAACGGTCATTCGAAGTCAGTCAATGATAAACCGAAGCCGATTGCGGAAATTACCTTAGGATGGAACCTGTTGTTAATTGCCTGAATTCCCTTTATGGTTGCACGCGCATTTCTGTTAAATGCACACAATAATAGAAAAAAAAGGAGTCATTACTGTGGAGCACCTGCTGGAAGACTATCCCGTCATCACTGAGATACCCGTAGCCTGGGGGGATATGGATGCCCTTCAGCATGTCAATAATGTCGTGTATTTCCGTTATTTTGAATCAGCCCGGATCGATTATTTCGGCAAAATGCAGATGATGGAAAAAGCGAAAGGCAGTGGCATTGGCCCGGTGATCAGTCATACCCAATGCTTTTATAAGGTTCCGGTTACCTATCCAGACACCTTGCTGGTGGGCTCAAGAGTTCGTGATGTGCAGGAAGACCGTTTTACCATGGAGTATGCGATTTTCAGTAAAAGCCTGAACAGAGTGACCACAACCGGTACCGCAACGGGCGTTATGTTTAACTTCTTGACCAATCGCAAGACCAGTATTCCAGAGGAAGTGAAAGCCCATATTCAGAAAATTGAAGCAGGCGGGATAGCAAGTAGCTAACTTCATCGAACAGGGGCTTTTTTGCTGAAAAGAGCCACTGCTCAGCCTGTTTGGAGTCAGGTCATAGAGATGGCCCGGGTGACGAATATTTTTATCTTCGCAGGGCCTCACAGGTTATGATTCTGGTGTCTTTTTCTGCCATGAGCTGATACCCCGGACCCGACTTTGATCTGCTTTGATGCCCGTTAATGGAAAAGCAATTTTCTGCTTCCAGCTGTCCCGTGGGTTATAGCTGAGGCTTAGTTGCTGAGCAGGGTCAATATTACCGGCAATCTTTTCCCGGTCTTTCAAACGACATAACATCTTCAGGGAATTGATCTCACCATCCCCCTTTATGGTGAATTGTTTGACATCATAGTCTGGAGAGTGGAGTGACTGACTGAATGATTGATTGATAGCACCAGAGAATTGACAGAATATACTTGCAGGGTAAGGGCAAACTGACTCAGCCATGATGGGGTGCTGTGGTCTGGTTACTGCTACCAGGCTGTTCTCCGATCGCAGAGTATGTATTAACTCATTATTTCCGGCGTCATCTGTCCTTTGAATCCTGTCCATAACAAAAGTACTAATACCATCCGGGCATTTAACAGTACCAATGGGCGCTATTAACTCCATATCCCAGTCGATTTTTATGCATCCCCGACTGTTGGTTTTAATTCCTGCTAATTCACAGACCTTATCACAATGGTACATTGCTACGAATTGGAGAATGTCCATGATGTCATGAAAGCTCGAGTAAGTTCTTATGCGGCCATCGGTAAAATAATGTTGTTTCAGTGTGCAAACCCGGGCATCCAGTTCCAGATAAAATTGGTCTTCCATGTTCTGGGTGACTTTTATACCGGCCACGTCGCCCTCAGGAAGCAACTTTGCCACATCAACGACACGTACATTTTTAACTGTCTGTTCCAACTGCCTGACCTGAGCGGCCACTGTTTTATTGATCAGATCGTTATTGATGAGAATGATGGCAGCACGGGATTGTTCAATAAGGCAATTATTCTGGAAAATGCGAATGGACTCATCATCAATGCTTGCCTTTTGATCCCGGCAATAAAACTGGTAAAACAGCGGTGTATCATCGGGCAGTGTTTCCAGCTTATAGCGTTTACCATTAATCGTGATGTCCGTTTGCAGGCGGATATGCCGTTGCATCTCATCAAGCTCGGCTATTGACAACAGCCTCTGTTCCGCCGTATCCAACAGGTTTTCTGGCAATAGGGATACTTCTGGTTGCGGTGTTGTCACTGACATCAGATTTCGTAATGAGTGACAATGTTGCGCAATATACTCACTCAGTGACTTGTTTTGTTTTATTAATGCATTGTCGCTTGCCGCTACCATCGGAGTTACTGGTACAGCCTGGCAGACAGGAGTACCTTTTTTCTGATTATCCCGCTGTTCACCCGAATACGAAAGATTTGCATCCGATTGGCCTGCAAGCGTTACTGTACTGTTATGGTGGTAGCCACTTTGCCCGATGGGGATATCCATTGTATGTACCCGAATGAAAATCAGCAGTGGTTAAAAGGTGTAATTGCTTAATATAAAAATCATATGAAGACAAAAGTGGTTAGTTAGCTGGTACTTGTTTTTAAATAGTCGTATGGCGATAAGTTTGATAAAGCCCGCGCTTGGACAATGATGTTTTTTCAAAGTTCACAGGGCAAATTCAGGGGGGATATTGTCAATGAACTAATGTTACTGGTTCACTGTCTAAACTCACTGTTCAAGCCTTTGCGAGAAAATTCGACTGGCACACACATAAACATACAGAGCAAGGGGCAAAGGGTCAAAATGGATGCGTCAACTGCACTATCAGCGTCAAAGTTATCAGCTCTTGAATGTGAGTTCTGTTCACAATCAAAGGATAATGACTCCGGGTTCTTCTGCCACCGCACAATAAAACAATACCCTCAATGCCGGGCTGAGAATCTGGTTCCTTCGGGCCACAGAAACAAAGGCCCTTTTCTGAAATATGTTCTTGAACCGCTGTCTCGTCTTGAATTCGCTACACCGGGTATGCGGTTTATTTCCGGATTATCGAATTCAATGCCCGAAAGAGTGACTTTCAATGATCAGGGGATAAACCAGTTGAGTTCGGATAATGCTGTTACGTCTCGGGCCGCTGGTGATGAAGAGACAATAACCGACACTGAATATCTGCAATTTTTATCGGAAATCAAGCCTGACCGGGAGCCTGATAGCCATCTGGATAAGCCATTGTCTGACTGGTGTGGCGTTAATGTTGAGAATATCTCAGATGCTATTAAAAAAGCCTGCCAATCAGATCAACTATCAGAGTCACAGAGAGGGTGTATCAGCGAACAGGGTATTTTTGAGCAGCCGTTGCAAGCCAGTGATTTCCAACATAATAAAATACCCGTTTCGGTCAAGGCTGAATTTCACTTAAAGGGGGTGACAGCAACCCATGGAATGAAAGGGGAGGGCGTTAAGCAAGCGGTAACCACAAGGTTTCTCGATATCCTTGGTGCTTCTGATGAATTCTGCCTGCTGCAAACCAACACCCAGCATGCACTGGGTGCCGGTGCCAGTGGTATCAATCCCAAAGATGGTCCTTTGGCGAATACCTATCTGGGAAAAAATGGCCGACCTAAAATTCCCGGTGGTTCCACTTCTGGCGGTGCCGTCGCGGTCAGCAGTGGTCTGGTGCCCATAGCCATCGGCAGTGATGGTGGTGGTTCTGTCCGTATTCCCGCGGGAGCAACGGGCATTGGCGGGGGGATGTGTGGCAAGGCAGAGGTTCGTGCTGAATCGTTTCTTGATCAGACAGGGGGAGCCTATAAAGATAACCCGGAGTCAATGGTTAAGTCAGGAATTTTAGGACTCAAGGTGGTCGATATTGCCAAGGCGTTTCTGGCGGCCAGCAGTGTCAGGCCGGATAAACGCTGTCTGGATTACCAGAAGCTGGGTCTGGCGATTGATCTGGATGCCATGGGCATTGCCAATCCGGCCGTTGCAGAAAAATGTCTACAGGCCATTGGCTGCTGGCAGAGTAAATATGGCAAGGCCAGAAATGTGCAGGAAGTCCATCTTATGGATCTTGAGAATTCTCCAGGGAATGCCAGGTCACTGGCTCTGTCCCATGTGGTACTGTTTGGCTCTGAAGAACTGCAAGCCTTTAATTCATCTGTGTTATCCGATGATCAACGGAGCCAGGCCGATCCGGAACTCAAGCTGAATATGAATTTGGCCAAATCGTTTACTGATCGGATGAAGCGCGTTGCCAGAGAAAACCGTGGGCAATTCAAACAGCACCTTAAATCACTCAAAGATCGGGGCGTTGATGTGATTCTGATGCCCACGATTCCTGAAGTGAGCAGAGATATTATCAGGGGCGAAAAACAATACGGTATGGCGGACTTACGGAGTTCATTGCAGTTGAGTCAGCTCACCAGTCTGGCTAACTTGCTTGATGTGCCCGCAATTACTCTGCCTGTAGGTCATGATAAAGTTCATGGTATGCCCGTCGGGCTGACCCTGATGAGTACTTCGGAAGATGACTGCAACCTTTACCATTTTATGCCGTTGGCAAAAGAGTTTGAAAATGTAACCCGGGAACGTAATGAGCTTAGAATGAAAAAACCGGACATCTATTTTGGTGACTATCTGCACCGGGAAAGTTAGCGGCTGCTGGTATACTGGCTCGTCTTTCTGGCGAGCCAGTAATAGTCGGGTTCAGATTGACAGTTTAAGAAAAACAATGGCAACCAATGTTACCGCTATACCCAGCACTTTGACCGGGTGGAGACTTTCCCCAAACATCATTCTGCCAATAATTGAAGTGGCAATAATACCCAGCGCTCCCCACAGTGCATAGGCAACACTAAGGTCAATGCTTTCCAGTGCAAAGGACAGGAAAACAAAGGCCGCAATCTGAACGACCATCACCATCACGGCAAACCGCTTCCTGGTGAAGCCGTTGGAGAGCTTGGTCAGTACATTGCCAATAATATCGCAGCTGGAAGCGGCAACGACCCAGAAAATAGCAATCAGTTGCAGATGGTCTGACATGGCTGCAGCTCCTTCTCGTTAATCAGTGGCTCTTTATTTTCCCGTCTTTCCGCCAGTTTCTCTCCCAGGTTCATCAGCACCATGCCGGTCAGCAGAGAGGCCATGGCAATGAGTTTATTGGCTGAGAACGTTTCGTTAAAGAAATACCAGGACATCAGGCTGATCAGAAGGAGACCGAGTCCTTCCCACATGGTATAGGCAATGGCCAGGGGGATTTTTCGAACTGCCTGTGACAGGAAAAAATAGGAAATGGAAATCAGGATAGCCATCAATGTATAGCCCATAACAGGGTTGCTTCCTGAAGCCATTTTCATAAAGGAGGTACTGGCCACCTCGGTAATAATGGCCAGAAACAGCATAAACCAGTAATACATAGGGATGCACCCGATCAAGAGATCAAATTAAATAACACTCAGAATGGTGGTTTATTTTTCAGCAAAAAAGACAGGGGGGGACTAGGAGGCTGTCCGAGAATAGCGCCCGTAGCGAGGATGGCAGAAAATTGAGGATAAAAAGTCGGAAATTTTTAGTGAATAGTGGTTCTATTTGCTAAAAATTTCGGACTTTTTAGACCAA